>JAPKYY010000401.1 GCA_026394095.1 Acidobacteriota bacterium
GGGCCTGCTCTCGAAGCTGGTATCGACGGGCCTGCCGGTTTGGCCCTTCACCCGGATGGCTCGCTCCTGGTTGCAGAATCAAGGGGAGCACGAATCCGGCGTATTTCGCCAGACGGAATCATTTCCACCTTCGCTGGCTCCGGCCTGCTTGGCAATACGGGAGACGACGGTTTTGCTCGTGAAGCCTCTTTTCAATCCCCTACAGGACTCGCGTTCGATTCCAGGGGCAATCTCTTTGTCTCCGACTTTTTGGCAAACACCGTACGCAGGATTTCCCCCGACGGAATCATTCGTCGCTACGTTGGCACCGCTCGCCTGAACTCTGAAAACACCAACCCGGCAATCGGCTTACGAGCCGTTGAGACCGACCTCCAGGGGCCTTCCGGCCTCGCCGTCGATAAGGCAGACAACCTCTTGGTTGTAGACAGGTTAAACAACCGTGTTTGGAAGGTGCTGCCTTCTGGTGCCATTACAGTCTTTGCCGGAAGCGGGCAGCGGCGCGCCGGCGGCGAAGCTGTGGTTGCCACAGATGCACCCTTCAACCGACCGTCTGCTATCGCAATGGATAGCCAGGGCCGGGCTTTTGTGTCTGAAGAATCCAACCGGATTCGCGTGATTCAGCCTGACGGTTTAGTCTTTACTGCCGCTGGTCGCGGGCCTGCAGGCATGTCGGGCGACGATGGCCTGGCCCCGCAGGCTTCCCTCAATGACCCTGGCGCAATTGCCATCGGTCCGGATGGAATAATCGTTTTCTCCGACCGTGGCAATCGCCGGCTTCGGCGCCTCCTCCAACCTTAGCCTCGGCGGCGTTTAGCCCAGGCCACCCCGGCCAATGCTACTCCAACCAGGCCAAGCGTGGCCGGTTCTGGATTGTGAACTTCATTCGATACTGCCAGTGCCAGAAGTGAGTGCGTGATCGCCGTCGGGTGAATGTCATCGGAAAACAGAGACGTTCCACAATTCACACCGGTCGAACCGGCAAAGCCGGCAAAACAGGGAGTCGTTGCATTCGTGATCCCGTAAATAGCTCCACCATTAATCGCGTCAAAGTATATGCTGTTGAAGGCTGAATAGGTGTCAAAACGAAACAACTGTTGATTCTGGAATGCCAGAAAGTTCAGCATGAAGTCCAGCGCAAAATTGTATTGCTGGGTTGCAGCTGTCGCCGAAGCAGAGTTGTTCAGAACGAGTTTCGCCTCGGGAGTCAATCCAATGTCGGGAGCATTGAGCACTGCAAAGCGCCTTGCTCCATAATTGCCCAGAACGTAGGCGCTGAAATAAAGGTTTACTGCCGCCTGCCGCGCCGCTGCATCCCTCTCCGCGGGCGCAAGCTTGGCTGCGTCCCGCAGGTCATTACCGCCAGCAAACAAAACATAAAGAGCGTTTGGATCGGCTCGAAAATTCACTTCTGAGAGGTAGTAGACCACCTGTGTGAAAACGCCAGTCGGAATTCCGAAACTATCGGCCGCCCCGCCCGTGGCGGTTCGGGCTCCTCCGATCGAGTAGTTGTTCCCAGGTCCATCGATCTTAAGGTTTAGAAAGTTAGCCCCCAGCGTGAGGCCCGCATATTGGCCGGCTATCGGAAAGCCCTTTAAGATGGCGAACATCTCGCTCCACACCGGCCCATTCGAAAACCTGCCTTGGTAATAGGGTGCACCTGGGATGGCCCC
>JAPKYY010000831.1 GCA_026394095.1 Acidobacteriota bacterium
GGCCAAGAACGACCCCGCCATTGCACCCAGCATGGTCTACGCCTACGCTGCTATCAAATCTGGCGTCCCCTTCGCCAACGGTGCTCCCAACCTGACCCACGACATCCCCGCACTACTCGATTTTGCCCGAGACCGCGAAGTACCAATCTGCGGTAAAGACTTCAAGACCGGCCAAACCTACATGAAGACGCTGATCGCCCCTGGCCTCAAGGCACGTATGCTCGGCTGCTCTGGCTGGTTCTCCACCAACATCCTGGGCAACCGCGACGGCGAAGTGCTGGAAGATCCAGGCTCCTTCAAGAGCAAAGAAGAAACCAAGCTCAGCGTTCTCGATCAGATCCTGCAGCCCAACCTTTACCCCGATCTTTATAAGGACCTTTTCCACTCGGTCAAGATCAACTACTATCCTCCGCGCGGCGACGAAAAGGAAGGCTGGGACAACATCGACATCTTCGGCTGGCTCGGCTATCCGATGCAGATCAAGATCGACTTCCTCTGCCGCGACTCGATCCTCGCCGCCCCCCTGGTGCTCGACCTTGTTCTCTTCCTCGACCTCGCCCAGCGTGCCGGCATGAAGGGTGTCCAGGAATGGCTCAGCTTCTACTTCAAAGGCCCGATGACCGCCCCTGGCCTCTACCCCGAGCATGACATCTTCATTCAGTTGATGAAGCTGAAGAACACTCTGCGCTGGATGCGTGGTGAAGACCTCATCACTCACCTCGGCCAGGAATACTACGACTAGAGCTTTGTATACTAGCGGCGAGTGAAACGAAGCCTCGCCGCATCCTTCTTTGTTACGTATATCTTTGTGCTCGGCCTCTGGCCCACCAGCCGCTGGTGGACGCAGCTTAACATCATGACCTGGACGATGTACGCTCGCGGCATCGGCGACGGCACAGATCATCCTTTGGTCGAAGCAACATTTAAGGATGGGTCCAGGCTGGTTTTGCCAACGAAGCAAAAAAGGCCCTTCTACTACCTCTATCCACCCGCAACGCAGAGCGCAACCCAAAGCGCCCTCTTTCGATTCACAGAGAAACCTCGCGTCGTCGATCGACTCGCCGCCCACATCTGTCTGGCCCTCCCCGACGCCAAGGTGATTCACTATTCTGAGACCGATGCTGCCGAAAGGTCTTTTCCTTGTCAGCACTAGATCTGCTTCTCAACCATATTGACGAGAAGACTCAGCCCCAGCCCATCGGCCTCGCACGCATCGGCCTCGGCCTCACTGCAATCATGATTGCGCTCGTAACGCATCGAGACATCCTGAGCCTCATTGAGCCCGGAACATTGCAGCTCCCCGTCTTCAGTTGGGTTCCGCTGCTCAACAAAACCAGCCTCTATTTTCTAACCGCGTTTTCGCTCACTGTCAGCTTCCTGTTTACTGTCGGAGCCTTCGCCCGCTTCGCCGGCTTCAGCATCGTCGCTCTCATTGTTTATCGCCATCTCATGGATTGGAGCCTCTACCAGAACTACACAGCCATGCTGGCACTCTTCATCCTGTGCGCGAGCCTGGGCAACCCGGGATCAGCGATCTCTGTCAGTTCCCGGCCGCCCACTTTAGTGCCCCTCTGGCCACAGACCTTGATCAAGTTTCAGATAAGCGTGATCTATTTCTACACTGCCCTCAGCAAATGCAACCCTCTTTTCCTCGAAGGTAGAGTTTTCAAGCAGAGTCTCACCTGGCTCGCCCCATGGGATCATTCGGCCCTTTGGACTGCCTGCGCCATTGCCACGATCATCCTCGAATTCGCTCTTGTCATCTGCCTTTGGCTTCCTGCCACCCGGGCTTGGATGATAGCCCTCGGCACTGCGTTTCATCTGGGTATCCTCTTCAACTTCGGCTTCATATCCTCCTACATTGGATTTACGGTTGAATTCATTTCGATCTATCTGCTCTACCTGCAGCCAAAGCTTGGCTCTCTCAAGGTCGTTTGGGACGAACACTGTTCCTTCTGTCGCAGCTGGATCAATTCCTTCCGCTTCCTGGATTGGTTCGGTGTCCTCAAACTTGAAGGGACTTCCGATGCAGGACTAGAAATCCTAGCCTTCGATGGCGCACACCAGTATGGAGGCTTCCGCGCGATCCGGGAGATTCTGGGCGTGCTGCCCATCACTCTCTACTTCGAGCCCTGGCTGCGCATCTGGCCACTCCCCTGGCTTGGGGACAAAGTCTATAAATATGTTGCTGCACGGCGGCATTGCAAGATCTAGCCCAGGTGCTATACCAATAGGATGCGTCTGCTCCTCCTTGCCGCCCTCAGCCTCCAGGCTCAGTCTCCCTTCACTCTCGAGCAAATCAAAAGCTACCCCTTCCCCAATGAACTCACCGCCAGCGGCAACAAACTAGCCTGGGCCGTAAACGAGCAAGGCCTCCGCAATGTTTATGTAGCCGAAGGCCCCGCATACAAAGCTCGACGCCTCACCAACTACAAGCTCGATGATGGCCAGGAACTCACCAGCCTCGCCATCTCCCCTGACGGCAAGTACGTGGTGGTTGTCCGCGGAGGAGAACATGGCTCCAACTGGGATGTCACCCAACCCGTAAACCCTGCCTCGCTACCAACGCCATTCAAAGTTCAGATCCTCTCGATCCCCTTCAGTGGAGGCGAGCCGAAAGTATTGGCCGAAGGCGACCAGCCGGAAATCTCTCCGCGCAGCGATCAGGTACTTTTCCAGCGTCAGGGCGGCCTCTACATCGTCCCCATCGATGGCAGCAAAGCTGCGAAGTCTCTGCTCACCGCACGTGGTTCCCTGAGTCAGGCGCAATGGTCCCCCGACGGCTCGCGCGTTGCCTTCGTCTCCAATCGCAACACGCATTCCCTCATCGGTATCTACCAAAACGACACGACGCCCATCCTCTGGCTCTCCCCTACAACCAACCGGGATGCCTCCCCGCGCTGGTCACCCGATGGCAAACAACTTGCATTCACGCGGCAACCATCGCAGGGCGGTGAGCCCCGGTCGATCCTCAATCCCGAACCTACGCCCTGGTCCATCTACACAGCCAACACAAGCAATGGCGAAGCCAAACGCATCTGGAGCAGCGGCAACACTCGTCGGGATGCCATGCCCACCACTCACGGTCAGGCCAACCTCAACTGGGCCGCCAGGGGCCGCATCACCTTCCTGTCTAACGCCGACGGATGGCCACACCTTTACAGCATTCCTGAAGATGGCGGTACCCCGCTCCAGCTCACCTCAGGCCGCTTCATGAATGAGTACATCAATCTGAGCCCGGACAAAACTTACCTCCTCTCGACTGCCAATACAGGCCCCGACTCCAAAGATATCGATCGCCGCCACATCCTCAAGATTCCTGTCGATTCCGCCAAGCCGCAAGTGCTCACCCCGGGATTGGGTATCGAATGGACAGCAGTGCCCACTACAGACGCACTCGCCTACATTGCCGCCACGGCCCAAGCCCCGCCGATGGTCACCGTCCTGACCCAGGGCAAGTCACAAACACTGGCCCCAGAGACGCTACCCGCCAACTACCCCGCCAAGGATTTGGTGATCCCACAGCAAGTCATCTTCAACGCCCCGGACGGCACAGCCATCCATGGGCAGCTCTTCCTCCCCAAAGACGGCCCCGCGAAGAAGCCTGCCCTTGTTTTTGTACACGGCGGCCCGCCTCGCCAGATGCTCCTTGGCTGGCACTATGGCGACTATTACGCGAACGCCTACGCCACAAATCAATATCTGGCAAGCAGAGGCTATATCGTTCTCAGCGTCAACTACCGCCTCGGCATCGGCTATGGCGCAGACTTTCAGCAAGCTTCGAATTCGGGCAATCGCGGTGCCAGCGAATATGGCGATATCCTCGCCGCCGGAGAATTCCTCAAGGCTCACCCACAAGTAGCCCCTAATCGCATTGGCGTCTACGGCGGCTCCTATGGAGGCTACCTTACGGCGCTAGCTCTGGCCCGCAACTCAAACCTCTTTGCGGCTGGGGTGGACATCCACGGCGTGCATAACCGTTTTATTGGCCGCAACCGGCCCGCTGCGGATGCAAGCTACGAGAAGTCATCGGATGCGAACGAGGCCCGCGAGATCTCCTGGCAATCCTCCCCGGTAGCCGACATTGCCACCTGGAAGTCCCCCGTATTGCTGATCCACGGTGATGACGACCGCAACGTGGAATTCGTCCAGACCGTCGATTTAACGCATCGTCTTCAGAAGCACAAAGTCCCCTACGAGGAAATAGTGATCCCCGACGATACACATCATTTCCTGCGCCATACCAACTGGCTCAAGATCGCCAGTGCCACCGCGGACTTCTTTGATCGCAAGCTCAAACCAGCCCCCTATTTGGTTCGGCTGCGCGCGGGGAAATGCACCCGGGCAGTGATATCGATCTGATGGTCGAGTTTCAACCGGGAGTACGAATCGGGTTGATCAAGTTCGCAACATTTATTGAGGACTTGGAGTCTCTAACGGGATCTCAAGTGGATCTTGTAACCAAGCGTGGACTCAAGGCTTGGGTTCGGCCAAATGTGCTCAAAGATGCCCGGCTAATCTATGCGGCATGAGGCCTCATTTCTCAAAGATATCCTTATCGCATGTGGCAAAATTGAAGCCATCATTGCTTCGACTTCCGAAGAATCATTTCTGAGGGACGAGGTCTTGACTGCCGCCGTCCTTCATCACCTCACCGTCATTGGAGAGGCTATCGGTCGTCTTTCGATTGAGTTGCGACAACGCCACCCAAAACTCCCATGGAAGCAGATTGTTGCGATGCGCCACAGAATCGTCCATGCGTATTTCGATCTGGACTGGCAAATTCTTTGGGACGCAGCAATCGCGGATGTGCCAGAACTGAGCCAACAGATTCAGGGGATCCTTTCTGCAGATTTTCCTGAAATCGAACGAGGTTAGTATCGCGGACACGGCGCTGAGCTACACGTTAACCTGTAAGTAATGTCCGGCGCGCTCACCAATCCCCAACTCAAGCATCTGCGTGGTTTAGCCCACAATGCTCCCCCTGCCCTGCAACTGGGCAAAAAGGGTCTAAGTCCCGAATTCCTCCAGGTCTTCGAATTTACACTCTCAAACCAGGAACTCATCAAGCTCCGCTTTTCCAACTTTAAAGAAGAGCGCAAAGAACTCTCTGCTTCTCTTGTCGAATCCACTGGCGCTGCCCTGGTTTCACTCGTCGGCCACACAGCCGTCTTCTATCGACAAAGCCCAGACCCGGACAAGCGCAAGATCGTGCTTCCACGCCCCGCAGCCCCAAAGAAGGATTAATCATGCCAGACGGAAACGAAGAACGCGAAGACCTGAGAACTCGCCTCGAAGAACAGAAGCGGGAGAACACCGAAACCTGGATCGACCGCGAAGACCTGATAGACGACGAACCCGAACGCGACGACTCCTAGCTGCAAATGAAAAGGGGCGCTACCCGAAGGTAGCGCCCCTTTGTTTTTTGATCTCAGTTCTTACCAGTTGAACTTCAAACGCACCTGCATGGTACGCGGGCTGAAATTCTGATTGGAAGTCAGAGCCGGGAACAAGGTCCCGAAGTTGGCGTCATTCGGATTCGTGTTGAAGCTGTCGTTGCGGCCAAAGTAATACTTGTTGATCGCATTGAAGGCTTCGAAGCCGAACTGGAAGCGGTAGCGTTCTTTGAAGATGGTGGTCTTCAGGAGCGAAGCGTCGAGCGTCGGCACGCGGTGCTTGCGCAGGTTGCCGAAGAGCGGGGCAGTCTGGCGGCCGGGAGCCGTCTGACCGGGTGAGAAGTCACCAACCCAAAGCCACGAATAGGTGCTGAGGTCGTTGCCGCAACCGGAGGCAAGCGAGTAAGGCATAGCGCTACGAGTTCCATCGTTGTTCTGACGGACCACGCAATTGCTAAACCCACGAACCTGATGCTGGTTCCAGTTGATGTCCTTGGTGCGAGGATCCTTCAGAGGCCGCACGTTGCCAGGCAGGTTGGCCGGTTCGCCAGAGGCCCACTGGAAGAAGCTGGTTACCTGCCAGCCGCTTACAAGCTTGTCTGCGATCCCTTTGGCACCGGAGAACATCTTCTTGCCCTTGCCAAATGGCAGATCGTAGCTGCTGGTGAGCTTGAAGACATGCGGACGGTCATTGAAGTACAGTGCCCGCTGTTCTACGCCGTTAAACGGATCCATAAATCCGTCACGATCAAGCATACGAGACCACGTGTAATTGGTGATCAGCGTCAGGCCGGACATACGCACGTTGTAGTTTACCTGCAACGAGTTGTAGTCGATACGGCCAGAGTTCAAGCCGTCACGGGTCAGGTTTCCGTTGAACTGCGGGAAGGGCCGGTTCAACTGGTAACGCGACAAAGTGCTGGCGGTAAAGAAGCTGGTGCCACGGAAGGCCTGATTGCCAAGGAAGGGGTTCGGCAACTGTTCGTTACAGAAGTTGGGGAGCCCACCCTGCAATGCATCGCACTGCCGCATGAACTGCGCGCTCGGGATGTTGAGAGGTCGCGAAGTTTCACGGTTGCGAGTGATGCTGCCGATGTAGCTCAGGTCGAGCACCGACTTCCGGTTCACCTGGAACTGGATACCCAAAGAGAACTGGTCGATTGCGGGGATCTTGAAGTCCGGGGTCCAGTGATTGAAGTCACGGCCCAGGAAGGTGTTGGCGCCAAGCGAAGATCCGCTCGGACGGGCAAAGCCGTTCGGCAGAGGGTTGCTCAGCAAGCCAGTGATTGGCGTACGGCCGTCATCGAGGCTGGCCACAATCGGCGTTACCGTGCTGAAGCCCAGGCTGCGCAGATTGTTATTGCTCGGGTTCATATAGTAACGGCCCCAGCCGCCACGAACAACCAGACGGTCGTTAACCGAGTAAGCGGCACCAATGCGAGGCTGCCAGGTGTTCTTGTAGAGATTGCCGGAAAAAGCGTCGTTGCCACCAACGCCCGCGAAATTCAGACCACCGCTCAAATTAGGCAACGACGGAATCTGGCCGCGCAGAGGCGAAGCCACAGTCTGGTCGAAGCCACGGTTCAAACGGTTGTACTTCTCGCTGGCAGGCATGTTGATGTCATAACGGAGGCCCAGGTTGAGGGTCAGCTTGCGGTTCACCTTCCAGTCGTCCTGGAAGTAGAACGCGCTGTACCAGTTCTGATAAAACGGGTAGAGCGGGAAGTTCTGCTGCCCGCCAAGGGTGCGGTCACCACCGAAGTTGCTCGGCATACCCAGCAGGAAGCTGGCAAAGCTGTCGCCAGCATCTGCCTGAGCCTGGTTCCAGTTGCGGCGTGTCCACTGGTCATTGAACTGGAACTGCAGAATGTTGCCGCTATTCTGTTGGATGAAGTGGATGCGGCGAACGTCAACTCCGGCCTTTAGCGTGTGCTTGCCGGCATTCTTGGTTACGCTGCCCATGATTCCATAATTGTTGGTGATATTGATACCCTGATCGCGGCCAAGTGAAGAGTAGCCGGCCAGATCCCAACGGCCGAAGAAGGCTGGCGAGGGGAGTTGGCTCACAAGGTTTGAGGGCAGGCCGAGCTTGGTGAGATCGAAGTTCAGATTGTCTCGGCCAAAACCTTTCTCGATGAAGCGGTTGTAGGAAGCGCGCACGTTGAACACTGTGGTCGGGTTTAGAGTGGTCACCCAGTCGATCACATATGCGTCGTTAATGCGCTGGAAGGGCTGCTGTCCGTCCATGCCAGGGCCAGAGCAGATGCCGTTTGAGCAACGCTCTTCCGTGCGGTCGTTTGAGGCATGACGGATGAAGGTGCGATGCTTATCGCCAAAATTCCAGTCGAACTTCAGAATGAGGTTGTAGAAATCATCGTTGTTCACATAGGTCGGCAGGATGAAGTTGGTTGTCGAATAGCGCTGGCCGGGCGAGGTAGCGTTCGCCTTGGGCATGAATGCCATGACGTTGCGGGCTACGGGATCGATGCGGCTGGCAGGGATCTGATTGTTCGGGAATTGCGAACGCACAGGATCGCCATTTACCTGCGTCGCATTGAGCGGATCAAAGATCAGAATCGGTTGGCCGTTAGCCTGGGTCAACTTGCTGAAGTCTCCGGTACGCATCTCATCAGCAGCGTAGCTGTTACGCAGCGGGTTGGGCGTACCTTCGCGATAGCCTTCGTAGCTGCCCATGTAGAAGAGCTTTACTTTGCTTGTTTTGGTCAATAGCTTGGGAATATAGATCGGGCCATCCATCTCGACGCCATATTGATCCATGAAGCCATTCGGACGTGGTGCGTTTGCTACCCCGGCTGAGTTGCGCCCAAGGGCATTGTTCTGGAAAGAATTTGCATTCAGCGAAGCGCGGCGCATGAATTCATAGACCGTACCGTGATGCTGTCCACCGCCACTCTTGAGAACGACGTTCACAACGCCGCCACCAGTGCGGCCATAAGCCGCGTCATAGGAATTGGTTTGAATTGTGAATTCCTGAACGGCGTCTACAACAGGCACATAGGCGATGTTGTTGCCGCCGAGCTGTGCGTTGTTAGGCGCTCCGTCCATCAGAAATTCGTTTCGTGACTGCTGGCCGCCATTGATCGACCATTCAGCGATGGCTCCGTTATCAAAGGGACGCTGCCAGATCGCCGCACCGCGAAAGGTAACACCAGACTGGGTTGCACCCAGCATGAAGGGGTTACGTGCATTCAGGGGCAAGTCGGTGAGTGTCTTGTTATCGATGATTCCCGACCGCGATGCGGTCTGAGTCTCTAGCACTGCTGCATTGGCTTCAACTGTAACCGAATCGGTCAATTGGCCTACTTCAAGTGCGAAATCGATACCGGCTACCTGGCTCACATTCAGCGTCATGTTGCTGCGCACTGCCGACTTGAAGCCCGGGTGCGTTGCCGTTGCCGTGTACTGGCCGGGACGCAAAAACGGAATGTTGTAAACACCGGATGCATCTGTGGTCGCAGTACTTGTTTCTTGTGTGTTCGAGTTCACCACCTTAACGGTGGCTCCCGCAATAGTGGCACCTGAGCTATCGAGTACGCGGCCCGTTACTGTGGCCCGAAACTCTTGCCCCCACCCTGTCAGACACATCAGCGTCAATAAGGACGCGATGGTCGAGATTCTTCTAAGCATGGAAGTCTCCTAGTAAAATTTGAGTACCCCAGTTTTGTCAGGACCCAATTGGAGAAAATCCTATCACAATTTCTTTACAATCTTTTACACAGAATAGCCTCGGGACGGGATTGACCTTCACACTGAAGAAGCACATACTATGCGGCCACTGATTCTGCTTTACCTGATCGCCTTAGCCACCACGCCATTCCCGCATCTGCTCCACAACGCCCCTACGCCCGAAAAGCACCTAAACGAGACGATGCCCGGCGGCATCGCTAGCCTCGATTACGATAACGATTCGCTCCCTGACCTCTTCTTCACCAACGCTGCCCAACCCAGTCGCCTCTACCGCAACCTCGGCAACAATCAGTGGCAGGACGTAACGCACCGGCTGGTCCATCTCGGCTGGCTTCTTCGATTACGACCACGACGGCGACCTCGACATTTTCATCGTCAATTACGTCCAATTTGATCCAGCTAAAGAACTCTTCTGCGGTGACTCCAAAGCGGGCTATCGTACGTACTGCCACCCCCGCCACTACGCAGGGCTGCCCAACTCGCTGTTTCGTAACGATGGCCAGGGCCGCTTCACCGACGTCTCAGCCGCATCAGGGATCGCCGCGCACATCGGTAAAGGCATGGCCCTCGCATTCGCCGACTACGACCGCGATGGCTGGCTTGATGTTTTGGTCACCAACGATGCTGTCCCCAATTTTCTTTTCCGCAACAACCAGAACGGCACCTTCACAGAACGCGCTCTCATCGCTGGGATTGGCCTCAACGATGATGGCCGGGCTCTTTCGAGCATGGGTGCCGACTTCCGCGACATCAACAACGACGGAAGCCCCGACATCTTCATCACGGCACTGGCCAACGAAACCTTCCCGCTTTTCCAATCGCTCCCCAAAGGCCTCTTTGAAGACATCACCTACCCAACTCGGATTGGCGCATCCACACTCTCCTATTCCGGCTGGTCTACCGGCATCTACGATTTGGACAACGACGGATGGAAAGACATCTTCACGGCCAACGGCGATGTCAACGACAACACGGAAACCTTCTCGAGCCGTAAATCGAAGCAGCAGAATCTGATCCTCTGGAACACAGGCAAGAACACCTTTCGCCCCGAAGCCATCGGCGGCGCAGCGCGCCACCGTGGTGCCGCCTTCGCCGACCTCAATAACGACGGTGCCATCGACATCGTAACCTCAAGCCTCGGCGAAGCCCCCACCATCTGGCTCAACAACCGGGCCAAAGCAAACCACTGGCTCATCATCGAGACAACACTAGGAGCCGAAGTCCTGATCGGCAACCAGCACAACCAGGCCACCCAGGCAGTCGGCTACGCGAGTTCGTCTTCTCCTCAAGTGCACTTCGGTATGGGCGCTGCAACCAGCGTTGAAAAGATCGAAGTCCGCTTCCCCGGCGGCAAGATCAAAACACTCTTCAATCAAAAAACAAACCAGCGCATTCGAGTTCTCCCCTAGCCTACAGGCGCCGCCGCGCGCGCTCGAGAAGCAGTTGGATCCACGCAAGATCCTGCCGCAACAGCGTAGCCTTCCCCAGGATCTCAATAGCCTGCTGCATCCTGCCCGTCTGGTAATAAATCCGGCCCAACTCCCCCATTGCCTCGCCAAAGTCTGGCCGCCCATTCACGGCCTGCAACAGCACCCGCTCGGCCTCCTCCATTCGTCCAGCGCGAAACAAGAAGACGCCCATGCGCAAACGCGCTTCATCCAGGGCATCAGGCTTCCGCAGTGCTTCGCGAAATGCGGCTTCCGCTTCAGCTTCACGCCCCAGCGCCTCAAGCGCCTGCCCCATTGCAACCAGGCTTCTCCCCCGCCGCTCGCCCTTCTTGAGAGCCTCCAGAGCCGCCTCAAACCTGGTTAGTGTGTAAAGAATTCGCGCATGGTAGTAGCAAACGTCTTCGAGTTTTGGATCCAGCAGGCACCCTTGCCTCAGCGCCTCTTCAGCCTCAACAGGATCCCCCACCTTGCCAGCACTCACCCCCAGCGCTTTCCAGGCGAGCGCATTCTTTGGTTCGAACCGAACCACCTCGGCAAACTTCACGCGAGCTTCGGCCCACCGCCCTTCCCCGCTCAGCCGCACTCCATCCTCAAACAAACCAGCGGCAACCAGGAGCATGCACCAAAACATCACTCTCCCAAACTATCATTCGATATACTCGCCCCATGATTCAGGGCTGCCCATTCCAAATCATTCTTGTCTCTTGCTTGATCGCAACAGCCTCAGCGCAAGATATCCGGGGCAGGATTGCCGGCCGGGTCACCGATTCTGGCGGAGCCGTAATCGCAAAGGCTGAATTGCGCGCCACCAACACCAGCACAGGCATACAGATACCTGCAGAGACAAACGAAGCTGGCCTTTATGAGTTGCCCTATCTCGCACCAGGCATCTACTCCTTTATCGCCTCCGCCCCAGGCTTCAAGCGCTTTGAACGAAAGGCCATCGAAGTCCGAGTCGGTGAACGCCTTCAAGTTGACGCGGTACTTGAGGTTGGCGACGTCAACGAGGCGGTAACTGTCACCGGAGAAGCCCAACTGATCGAATCCTCAACCGCAACCATCGGGCAAGTGGTCGATCGTAAACGCCTGCTCGAACTGCCCCTTCCGGGCGGCAATTCTCTCGCTCTCGCACGCCTCTCACAAGGAGTTCAGAACTTCGGCGCACCCAACCATCCCAGTCTTGGCCCTGCCGTCGAAGTACTCTCGAGCATCAGCGTAAACGGCGTCCGGCCCGGCAACACCGAGTTCACCATCGATGGCACACCAGCCATGTGGGGCACTAACGCATCGGTTGCACCTCCCGCTGAAATGGTAGCTGAGTTCAAGGTCCAAACTGCCACATATGATGCTGCCCTTGGGCGCGCCCCCGGCGGCAATGTGAACCTCGTTCTGCGATCCGGCACCAATAAGTTTCACGGGATGGTCTATAACTTCCACAACAACCAGGTGCTTACCGCGATGGACCTCTTTCAGCGTCAACTGCTCGCTTCCGGCCCGCTGACGGACGAGCGTAAAGCCCAGGCCAACCCTCGCAACATCCTCAATCGCTTTGGCACCAACTTCTCCGGCCCTCTTGTTTTGCCCAAGCTCTATGACGGTCACAATAAGACCTTCTGGATTTATGGCTTCGAAGGCCTGACCCGGCCCGGCATCGAACGCGGCAACAGCCTCTACACTGTACCCACGCTGGCCCAGCGCAAGGGAGATTTCAGCGGCCTACTCCCGCTTGGGCCCTCCTATCAGGTCTATGACCCGGCCACCATCACTGCGGTTTCTGGCGGTAGATTCTCCAGACTTCCTTTCGCCGGCAACATCATTCCAGCCAGCCGCCTCGACCAGACAGCCCAAAAGATCAATCCGCTTTGGCTGGAACCCAACACCACCGGCACCACCGACGGCCGCAACAACTACCAGCGCCTCCCTGGCTCCTACAACGAATACCGGTCTCATACCGCCAAGCTCGATCACAACTTCAGCAATAACCACCGCGCCTTCCTGCGTTACAACCGCTGGTATCAGCTCTTTAGTTCCGGCGACCTGCTCGGCAACGGCACCAACGGTACAGACCGCTTCCGCCGCAATTGGGGTTTCGGCGCCGACGACGTCTATGTGTTTTCTCCCAGCTTCCTCATGAATCTCCGCTGGGGTTTTGCAAGAACCGAGCAGACCTTCATTCCGCTTGCCAGCAACTTTGATCTCAACAGCCTTGGCTTCTCGTCACAATTAATCAACTCCATCGACCCCGCTGCGCGCTACCTTACACAAATCGCACCCGCCGGCATTCAGACCATCAGCAACGCCGCACGTTCTACCACCACCGCCAATTACCATACCTGGGCTGCAGACTTCACCAAATCCCTAAGCCGCCATACCCTCCGTTTTGGCGCCGAATACCGGCTCTATCGGGAACACACTTACAACTTCGCTCTGGTCACGCCGCAACTCACCTTCGGCAATACCTACACCCGCGGCCCTCTCGATAATTCGCCTGTCGATCCTATCGGTCAGGGCTATGCCAGCTTCCTGCTGGGCCTACCCACGGACGGTCAACAGAACGTAGTCGATTCGCTCGCCGAGCAATCCAAAACCACGGCCTTCTACTTGCAGGACGATTGGCGCCTTAGCAAAACCATCACCATCAACGCAGGCATTCGTTATGACCTGGATTCCCCGGCTACAGAACGCTTCAACCGTTCCATTCGTGGCTTCGATTTCTCGACGCCGAGCCCGATCGAAGCGCAGGCAAAAGTAAATTACGCTGCATCACCAATTCCAGAGTTGCCAGTAGCAAACTTCAAAGCTACTGGTGGCCTGCTCTTTGCAGGTGTGGGTGGCCAGCCGCGCGGCCTTTGGCAGGCAGATCGCAACAACTTCGCTCCCCGCCTCGGCATCGCCTGGCAGATGAGGCCCCGCACCGTGATCCGCGCTGGCTACGGCATTTACTTCGTTCCGCTTGGGGTAGACCGCACTACGGTCAACCAGAGCGGCTTTTCTTTGCGCAATTCACTCGTCGCCTCAACCGACAATGGCCTGACTTATTCTTCGAGCTTGTCCAATCCATTTCCGGCAGGTCTGGCCCAACCCCAGCGTGCAGCCGGGGGCCTATCAACGGACATCGGTCGGGCCATCAGCTTCTTCAATGCCAGGCCCAACAACGGCTATCAGCAACGCTTCAGCTTCTCACTGCAGCACCAGATCGGGCAGTGGCTAGCCGAGGCTAGTTACGTAGGCAACCGTGGCACGGCACTCCAGGTGAGCCGTCCCTTGAACCCCATCCCGAACCAACAATTGAGCCAGTCGCCGGTTCGCGACCAGGCCGCCATTGATCGACTTTCGCGACAGGTAAACAACCCATTCTTTCCGCTCCCGCTCACCGATATCGCAGGTCGAACCGTTGCCGCGTCGCAGCTCCTGCGGCCCTTCCCGCAATACAGTGGCCTCTCCACAGATCTGCCCATCGGATACAGCTGGTACCACTCACTGCAAACCAGACTGGAGCGGCGTTTCTCCCGCGGCTTCACCATTAATCTAGGTCACACCTGGTCCAAGTTGATGGAGGCAAACTCTTTCCTAAATGCGGGAGACTCTCAACTCGAAGAAGTAATCAGCGATCTCGACCGCACACACCGATTCACTGGCAGCGGCATTCTGGAATTGCCTTTTGGCAAAGGCCGCAAGCTCTGGAATTCTGCTGGCCGATTTCCCAATGCAATCATTGGCGACTGGCAATTGCAGGCCGTCTGGCAGCGCAACACGGGTGCTCCGATCACTTTCGGCAATCTCGCTTTGATTGGCGATATTCGCTCACTGCCTGCCCAAACCCAGACCTTCGACACCTGGTTCAACACTGCAATTTTCAATCGGGTTCCCGCTCAGCAACTCGCCTCCAACGTACGCACGCTTTCCTCGCGCTTCTCCGGGGTACGCATTCCTGGTCAGGAGACCTGGGATATTTCTGCGCTAAAGAATTTCAGGGTCACC
>JAPKYY010000938.1 GCA_026394095.1 Acidobacteriota bacterium
CTCAGATAGGGAGATGCCTTTGTTGAAGACGCCGGGGGAGGAAGCTTTGTAGAGCTCTCTGGGCTTGCCGCCGGTCATGGGGGCGACTACGAGTTGGGCGCCGTCGGCGAAGTAGAGGTTTCTGTCGTCAGGGGAGAGGGCGAGGGATTTTGGGTCCATCGCGGCGGCGCTGGTGATGATGCGTGTTGCGCCGCCTTTGACGTCGAGACGGAGAGCCTGGACGCCGCTCGTGGTTTCGGTGGAGTAGACGATGAAGCCGTTGCGAGAAGAGACAGAGCGGTTGTAGTGGTGGGGGAGGAAGCTCGCGTTGGCGGGGTCAGACAATGCGAGGACTTCCGCTTCGGTGGAAGGGTCCAGAAATCGCCGGATTGGGGTGAATTGGGCCGGGGCGGTGGCGGCTGCGGCCAAAGTCAGGGCAAAGTTTCGGCGGGTCACGCTCATCTACAGGATACGATGCCTGCCGTAGGGATCTGGATACACGTGATATCCTTTTGGCTCTTATGATGTCTGGCGTTTATCCGATTCTAGTTACTACATTTCACGAAGATGGTTCTCTTGATATTGCCAGCCAATTGCGGCTGGTGGACTTTTTGCTGGAACAGGGGGCTCACGGGCTTGGGCTCTTTGGGAATGCGAGCGAAGGTTATGCTTTGGAGGCTAGCGAACGCGTTGAGCTGATGCAGGCGATTTCTAAGCACGTCGCTGGACGTGTGCCGCTGGTGGCTTCGAGTGGAGCTACCGGCACGCGGAGCGCGGTTGAGCTGTCGAAGCAACTGGCTGGCCTGGGGGCAGATGCATTGATGGTGTTGCCGCCGTTCTTTCTGAAGACCGATGGTGAAGGGTTGATGCATTACTTCGGGGAGATCAGCAAGGGAGCGGGAATCCCGATTATGGTGCAGGATGCGCCGCTGCTGACGCAGGTGATGATGCCGCCGCCGCTGCTGGCCCGGATGGCCCGTGAGATTGAGCAGGTGAAGCTGGCGAAGGTGGAAGCACCGCCGACAGCGCCGAAGATTACGCAGACGGTTGCTGCCGCCGGGGATTCGCTGGTGGTGTTTGGTGGTTTGAATGCGCAGTTCTTCATCGAAGAGTATGATCGCGGGGCGCGCGGGACGATGCCGGGTAGTGATTGCATTCGGCCACTCGTTGAGATTTGGGATGCGCTGGTTGCCGGCGATAAGGACAAGGCCTGGGCTGTGTTTACGCGGATTCTGCCGCTGCTGCGGTTTGAATTGCAGCCGGGGATGGGTGTTAGTGCAATGAAGCATAACCTGGTGTCGCAGGGTGTGATTGCTTCGGCTACTGTCCGGCATCCGACTTCGTCGCTGGATGCAGTGAGCCTGGCGGAACTGAAGAATTTGCGCGAGAGAATCTAAATGGAACGCCGCTGGTGGATTGCCGCGCTGCTGTTTTTGTCGGTGATCATCAATTACATTGATCGCCAGTGTTTGAGTGTGCTTGCGCCGGTGATTACCAAGGAACTGGGGCTGACGCCTACGGGCTATGCCAACATCCTGAATGTTTTTCAGCTGGCTTATACGGGGATGTACATCGGCAGTGGCTTTCTGGTGGATCGCTGGGGAGCCAGGGTAAGCCTTGCGGTGTTTATGGGCTGGTGGAGTGTGGCGAATGCGCTGCATGGCTTTGCCACGAGTGCGTTTAGCCTGGGGGCTTTTCGGTTTCTGCTGGGCCTCGGAGAGCCCGGGAATTTCATGGCTGGGTTCAGGGCCATCAGCGAGTGCTTTCACAAGGAAGAGCGGGCGCTGGCCAATGGGCTGCTGAATGCGGGGTCGAGCGTGGGGGCGATGATTGCTCCGTTTCTGGTGACCTGGCTTTATGTGCAAATGAGCTGGCGTGGGGCGTTTGTGATTTGCGGTGTGTTGGGTGTGTTGTGGATTGTGCCGTGGATGCTGCTTTACCGTCCGCTAGAGACGGTGACCATTGCGCCGGCCAAGCCTGGGGCGTGGCGAGAGTATTTGAAGCTGCCGCAGAGCTGGGGTTTGTTTGGGTCGCGATTTTTGAGTGACCCGGTGTGGTGGTTCTATCTTTTCTGGTTGCCGAAGTATCTGGTGGATGCGCGCGGATTTACGTTGCAGGAGATGGCACTGGTGGCGTGGATGCCTTATTTGAGCGCCGATCTGGGAGCGATGTTTGGCGGCTGGATGAGCGGTGTGCTGATTGCGCGTGGATGGAATGTGCTGGCGGCTCGCAAGGCGGTGATGCTGCCGGCGGCAATGGTGATGCCGGTGAGTCTGGTGGTTGCTACGACGCCTTCGAGCACAATCGCCATTGCAGCGATTTGCCTGGTTACGTTTGCGCATATGGTTTGGAAGACCAATCTTGCGACGGTGACCAATGACCTCTACCCGACGCAGGTGGTGGGTAGCGTGAGTGGCATGTTTGCTTTTGGCAATGGGCTGGGCGGGTTGCTGTTTACAGCACTGACCGGGTGGCTGGTGCAGTATTCGGGCTACTACTGGGTGTTTGCCTTTATGGGCGTGCTACACCCGCTTGCGTTTTTGGTTTTTCGCGGGCTCGTTCGCGGGGAGTTGCGCATCGCGCGTCTGGATGGCGCTCATTAGGCTGGTCTGGGCCCGGAGGATGTGGGTGCGTAGGGCTTCTTCGAGCTTGGGCAGGGATTTGCTTTCGAGAGCGCTGACGATGGCTTCGTGTTCGATTTGTTCCTGAAGGAGGCGGTCGGTCAGGGCGGGAAGAGTGGGGCCTTCTGTGGCGTGGACTCGGGCGATCTGGATGTGGGCGTTGAGGCTCTCGTAGAGTTCGCGGAGCCTTTTTGAGCCGGCGATATCGAAGAGGGTGAAGTGGAATTCGAGGTTGCTTGCTTCGTGCTGCTTCAGCGATTCGGGATTGCGGACTGGCTTGGCGAGGGCGGCGAGGATCGTTTTCATTCGCTTGGCCGCCTGCTGATTCCAGCGAGAGATCGCGCGCTTGCCGGCGAGGAGTTCGAGGGCGAGGCGGATTTCGAAAGTCTCGGTGAGGTCTTGCTCAGAGACGGAAGCTACGTAGGTACCGGAGCGGGGGTGGATCTCGACCAGGCCTTCGACCGCGAGTTGCTGCAAGGCATGACGAACGGGGGTGAGGCTTACTTCGAGTTGCTCACAGAGTTCGTCGGCCATGAGGCGTTGGCCAGGGAGAAAGTTGCGGGAGAGGATTGCGGCGCGGAGCGATTCGTAGACTTCATCGGTGGCGCGTTTTTTTCTGAGAGGCGCTAGAGCCATGTAGACAGAGTAACAGAAATCTGAAATAATTTTAGGTCAGGATTCTGTGAGAATTTCAAAAGTTGAAGCATTTCCAGTTCGGCTGGCACGAGATCATGGGCAGGCGCAGGGTGGGGCGGGGAGCCCGCACCGGCTGGCGGGCGGGGCAGGGACTTATCGCTGGAGCGTGCACTATCCGGCTTTGTACAGCACCGAGTTTGAGACTTGCCTGATACGGGTGACGCTATCGGACGGGATGGTGGGGTGGGGTGAGGCGCAGGCGCCGCTGGCTCCGGAAGTGGCGGCGCAGGTTGTGAAGAGCCTGCTTTGTGTTGCTGTGGAGGGCGAGGAATTTCGGCCGGATGCGGATTGCATTCGTGGGTTGTGGCAGCGGATGTATTCGACGATGCGGGTGCGGGGGCAGGTGGGCGGATTCATGCTGGACGCGATGGCTGGTGTGGATCTGGCGTTGTGGGATCTGGCGACGCAGATATTGGGGCAGCCTTTGAGGAGCTTGCTTTCTGCCAGCCCGAAGGAGGAAGTGCCAGCTTATGTGAGTGGGACGCCGGGGAAGACTGTGGGGGAGCGTTTGGCTTTTGTGGGTGGGTGGTATGCGCGTGGATTCCGGACCTTCAAGCTTTACTTTGAGAGCGACTGGGATTTATTGCTGGAGCAGATTGACCGGATGCAAGAGGAGTTTGACGGGATTGAAGTTGCGGTGGATGCGCTGTGGCATTTGCCCGAGGGGCGGGAGATTGAGTGTGCGCAGGAACTGGCTGAGCGGCGGGTGTTGTGGCTAGAGTGTCCGTTGTTACCTGAGGACTTGAAGGGGCATGTGGAGCTGGTGCACCCGCCGCAGTTGAATGCGGCTATTGAGGTGTGTGCGGGTATGGTGAATTCGCCGATGTGTGAGTTTAACCCGAGCGTGATGCAGATGGCGAACCGGTACGTGGAAAGGCCCGGATTTGCTGTCGATAGCGGGTGCTATGTTTCGACGGAAGTCCGGGCCTTCTTAGACGACTTTGCGGATTAGTGTGCGCTCTTGACGTGCTCTTTGAGCAGATCCTGACCCCAATCGTTTTTGAGGTCGCGCCACATGGCGTGGATGTGGTTGGCGTTGTTCTGGGTGCAGTCGTACTCGATCAGGAACTCAGGAGTGGCGACGCGGTAGTAGTGGGGGCCACCTTTGGTGGTTACGCCAGCCCAGGCGAAGTAGGTTTGGCTGGCGAGGCGGGCGAATTGAGCGCGGCGGGTGGCGGCGATTTCTTCGGGGAAGTTGCTGGCGTACTCGTCGACGAGGGACTTGAGCATTTCCTTTTGTTTGGCGTTGAGCTTGGTGGAGGCGAGGCCGTGGGGTTGACCGTTGAGGGCGGCGACACGATTGGCTGAGGTGAGGATGTCGTTGGGGGCCTTTTCGTTGACCAGGGCGACCTTCATCTGTTCTGGAGTGAGGGAGGAGACGAGTTCGCGGCCGAGATCTTCTTCGCGGGGCAGAGCGCGGAGGCCTTTGCGGGGGCCTTCTTTTACTTCTGCAGGATTTGAACCGAAGAAGGTGGGGCTAACGGCTACCTTGCCGTTGACGAAGGAGAAGTGGAGGCTGATGTGGTGGCCTTCAAAGCGGAAGCCCCAGGTGCCTTTCTCAGACGGGGTGCCAAAGACGGAAACGAAGTACTTGTCAGAGTTGCGGCGGCCGGTGGTGTCTTTTTCCTGAATGCGGAGGACGTCATCGAGGCTCATGATGGTGCTGGCCTTGATTGCGCCTTGCTGTGATAGACCGGCAGTGATCATGGCGTGAGCGAGGTGGCGCTGAGGGGCGGTGAGTTCGACGAAGGGGACGCCTTTGCGGGGACGACCGTAGTTCTTGGCTACGTCTTCGGCGGGGATGAAGTGGAAGAAGAAGCGTTCGTCATCGTCGAACTTGAAGGTTGCCTTGGCGGTCTGCTCTTCGTTGAGCGAGGCGAGGAAGGCGTTGGCGGCGTCGGAGAGCTGGTTCTGGACGGTCATGCGCATGTAGGCTGTGCCGAGGAGGGCCAGGCAAGACATGGCTAGGGAGAGACGAATGATCGTGGATCGCACGAAAGAGAGTCTATCAAAGGTTGAATATTAGAAGGGGAGGTCGGGGCGCTTTTCCGTCTTTTTGGATGAAGCGAGCATGGTTTGGGATTTCAGGTAAGGGTAGGGATTGATGGGGGAGCCGGACATGCGGACTTCGTAATGGACGTGCGGAGAGGTGGCGCGGCCGGTCTTGCCGGACCAGGCAACAATTTCGCCGCGTGCGATGCGTTGCCCTGCGATGACGTTGAAGCGGGAGAGATGGCCGTAGTAAGTTTCCAGACCGTTGCCATGATCGATGACGAGGAGGCGGCCATAGCCAGCGTACATATCGGCGAATTTGACCTGGCCGCCGGCGGTAGAGATTACAGGAGTGCCGATGGGAACTGAGATGTCGATGCCGGAGTGGAAGCTGCCGTGGCCGTTGAAGGGGTCGAGGCGCTGGCCGTAGAAGCTGGTAAGGCGGCCCTGGACGGGCCAGAGACTGGGGGCGTCTTCGAAGAAATTGCGGGGACGGATGGGACTGGAGGTGTTGAAGGCGTTACGGAAAGTGGAGGTGAAGGTGGTGTTGCGGAGGAAGTTGTAGTCTTCGATGGAATCGTGGAGGGTGGGGGTGAGGGTGGCTTCGAGGCTGAGGGGTTCTTTAGCTTCGAGCTCGCGTTTGATTCCGTAGGCGATGGTGATTTCGCTAGCGAGGACTTGAAGGGTGGCTAGCTGTTGCTTGCCGGACTCGTTTTCCTTCTGGAGGCGGAGGTAACGCTGTCGGATGGTGTCGATTTCGGCTCGTAAGGTGTTGTAATTGCTGACTTTCCAAAACATTCGCGCATAGGATGCGGCGACGCCAGCGAGGGTAACCGTGCCGAGGAGGGCAAGGGCGAGGACTCCGTACAGGACGCTGTATGGCACGTGAATGCGCCTCAGGCGGCCGTGCAGGGAATGCGCGACGACGAGGATGAAGTAAGGCTGCTGCACCTGAACAAAACCAACAAGTCAGGCAGCGACCCCTCCGGAACGGCTTTGAGGACGATACCCGCTCAATTCAAATTCCCCGATCTGTTGCCGGGTTTTGTGAACTAAAGGCCTAGGCTAGCAGCGGGGGTGGGGGGGTGTCAACCCCGGGCATACCCGGGACGGAGCGCTGTTCGGCGTAATACAGATCCAGATTCTGGTGCTCAATTGCTACACTCAATAGAAATTTGTAGCTGGAGTTTGAGTTGCATGAAGCCGTGCAGATTTTGTGTTTTGCTTCTTCTCTTGTCTGGCGTCGGGGCCTTTGCCGAGGAACCGGGCGTGGATGTGATTCCGTCTGGGACGGTGTTGCAGATCCGGTTGCGGCAGACGGTTTCGTCGTATGTAACCAAGCCGGGGACCGCGGTTCTGGCCGAGGTGATTGCTCCGGTTGAGGTGAATGGACGGACGTTGTTGCCGTTTCGGACTGAGCTGATTGGGTACGTGAAAGAGGCCCGGCGGGTGGGGCTGGGTTTCTCCCGGGAGACGGCGCTGTTGCATCTGGAATTTGACCGGATCCAGTTTCCAGGCAAGGCAGAGCGGCCGATTGCAGGAATGGTGAGCCGGCTGGATGATGCGCGTGAGAGAGTGGACGGGCAAGGGCGGATTCGGGGGATTCGCGCGACCGATTCTTTTTCTTCGATGCTGGCAGGGTTTGCGGTGTCGGCCGGCGCATTTGATCCGATGGCATTGATCTTTTCTCTCTCGTCGTCACTGAGTGTGTTTCGCTTGCCGGACTCGTCTGTTGTTTTACCGGCCGGGACGGAGTTGCGGTTTCGCGTGGGCGCGGATTTGAGAGTGGAAGAGGTGTTTTGGGAAGCGTATCCGGCTCTTGGTGGCGGCAATCGAGCGGAACTGGAATTTGTGGTGTAGGAGCTTCCGTTTCGTACCGCGACGAAGACTGATGGGACGCCTTCGGATCTGACGAGCCTGATGTATCTGGGTTCGCAGGAAGCTATTGAGCGGGCCTTTGAGGCGGCGGGGTGGGTGAGGTCTGACCGGCTGGACGGTAAGTCGTCGTATGGGGTGATGCGATCGATTGTTGAGAATCAGGGTTACAAGACGGCACCCATGTCGGTGCTGACGCTGAATGGCAAGGAGCCGGAACTGGCGTTTGCCAAGACGTTGAATACGTTTTTTTCGCGGCATCATTTGCGGATTTATTCGCAGCCCAAGATGGTGGATGGCAAGGCGGTATGGACCTCGACGGCGACCTATGATTCGGGGATTGGTTTCTCGAAAGGGGCCAAGACGTTTATCCACCTCATCAACGAGAACATCGATGAGGAGCGCAGCAAGGTGATGAATGATCTGCTGCTGACGGGATGCGTGGATGGAGTGGGGTACGTAGAGCGACCGTGGGTGCCGCGGGATGCGAAGAACTCGACAGGGGATACGTTGCGGACCGATGGCAGGATTGCGGTAGTGCGACTGAATGACTGTGTGAAGCCGGCACGAGCGGATGAAGAGGATGTGATGCGCTCGAATCTCAAGCTGCGGCAATCGGCTTATGTGCGGCCGCTGCGATCGACGATTCTGACGCTACGTAATGATCTGCTGCGCGGCAATTTGGCGTATCAGGCGTTTCATGGATTCAAGATGGCCAAAGAGGTGTTGGGGAAGCCAAAGGTTGTTGATGCTGCCGAGCCGAAGAGTTTTCGCTATGGCGGGCAGGAGTTTCTGATTGTAGATGGTGCCAAGCCCGTGGTGCATCGGGACGTGCCGAAGGATGCGGGACACAAAGTGAAAATGCGCGGCGAGGAGACGGCGGTGAAGAGTTATTCGAGCAAGCTGTCGTTCAGTTTGAGCGGGGGACTCACGGGATTTGGGGGTTCGACGCTGACGACGCTGCCGACGACGGTGGTAGTGAGCTCGGGTGGGCAGGCGATCCGGGACCCGCTGCGTTTTGATTCGACGCTGGAGCGGGGTTGGACACTGTCGCCGAAGATCACGATGAATACTTGGAAGTATGTTTCGAACGAATTCGCGTATACGCGGAGCCAGACAAATTTCAGGCTGGTGGGTAAGGATGATGTTACGGGGATGGGGATTGATTCACGGTCGAAGGCGGCGGTGCGGACGTTTACTTACAACACGGTGGTGCATTTGACGCCGAACGGCAGGAGGGTAAGGCCGTATGTGGCGGCTGGGCCGGCGGTGCAGTTGATTCATTTGCTCGATGCCAAGCCGGAGAGGAATGGGTTGCTGAAGTTTGCGGCGCGGGATGTAGCGTTGTTTGTGACGGCATATAACTTTGGATCGAAGCCGGCGCTGGATGGTGGGGGAGTGTTTCAGTTTGGATTGAACTATGGGGGCGGCGTGAAGTTGCATTTGACGCCGAGGCTGTTTATGCGGGTGGACTTTCGCGAGACTGTGACTCGCAAGCCGGACTTTTGGAAGTCGCTGCCACAGAGGCTGAAGGAGTCGACGGACACCGAAACGCTGAAGCTCGAGTATGGGCCAGTGGTGCGCGGTGGTGCGCTGCGGCATCAAGTGGTGACGATGGGGATTGGGGTGGCGTTTTAGGTTTTTTGGTCTTGTTGCTTGCGAGTGTATGCGCTGAGGATAGTGGTGGAGGTGTACTTTCTATGAAATACACTGTACGTATGGCGATGCAAGCAACCGAGTTGCGGAAGAAATTGTTTCAGGTTCTGGAAGAAGTGTCTCAAGGGGCGACTGTGGATATTACATACAAAGGGGCTTCGTTGAAGATCGTACCTGCGGAGCGGAGTTCGCGGCTGGGCCGGTTGGTTGAGCGGGATCTTGGGCTGGAGATTGGGCCGCGGGATTCGGGTTGGACTGCGGAGGCAATTGCGGAGTGGGAGGCAGAGATGAACCAGTTTTATGGCGGCCCCAAAAGGAAGGATAAGAGCGGATTGTGAGTCTGACTTACCTCGATACTCATGTCGTGGTCTGGCTGTATGAAGGGCGTATGAAGCGGCTGAGTCAGGAGGCGCGCAGAAGTATTGAGCGTGCTGATACGCTGCTTGTGTCGCCGATGGTGGAATTGGAACTCAACTATCTGTTTCGCAGAGGACGGGTAAGTTCTTCGGACGTGCTCAGGGATCTGGCCGGACGGATCGGACTTGGGGTTTGCGATCTTCCCTTTTCTGCGGTGACGAACGAGGCATTGCAGATCGGATGGACCGAGGATGTATTTGACCGGATTATTGTGGCGCAGGCGATGGTTCGCAATTCGAAGCTGGTGAGTGCGGATGAGGTGATTCTGGAGAAGTATTCTCAGGCGGTCTGGTAGAGACCGGGGCTGAGTCTTAGGTGCCGAAATGCTTGTCGAGTTTGGCTAGTATCTTTAGACCCTTTTCTGGGGAACCGTGCTGGGCGCGCATGCGAAAACGCAGTTCGGCGTCGTGTTGAGCGAGGGCAAT
This sequence comes from Acidobacteriota bacterium, assembly GCA_026394095.1. Lineage (GTDB taxonomy): Bacteria > Acidobacteriota > Terriglobia > Bryobacterales > Bryobacteraceae > Bryobacter. The sequence goes on from JAPKYY010000938.1 coordinate 9,662, forward strand.
TGTGGCGAGTTCATCCAGCAGGTGGTTCATGCTGACGCCCTTGGCAGACGCCAACTGCCGCAAACGGGCATGTTTTTCGTCTGCGAGTCGAAGAGTAAGAGTGCTCATTGAAGTTCCTCCATTAGTTCGTCGGGACTGAGAATGCGGATTCCTGGAAAGCGCAGTTCTGACCTGTTGAGGTGACGGTGATTGTGGGTTACGATGCAATCCGCCGCGCCGGCGACGGCGAGCTCGATCAGGTGGTTATCGCCTTCATCTGGCAGATTTGGACGCCACGAATAGTAAATTTTTACCCATTCGCCGACCGAAAGCAATGATTCCAAGAGATCTGTTCTTTCCGTTGCCGAGACTGGACATCTCTCAAAGAGTTTCGCGCGACTGAGGACATCTTCATATTCAGCAAAAAGAGCCTGCCCCACGATTGGGCGGATACGGTGCTGGAGGCATGCTATTAGAACGCGGCGGTTTGAGCCGACGTTGGAAAGCATTGCGCCCGTTAACACGTTGGTATCAATCACAGCCCTGATCATGCCTCGCCAAAATGATAGCACTGGTGCTGTCATTCGCTGCCGCTCTGGCAGACTCGCTACTTGGGGAGGAGGGTGGTCCAGTCGGTGAGGACCTGGGCATTGAGAGCTTCCGTCTGATCGGTTTCCAGAAGGAGGAGGCGCTTGCCGTCGCGAGAAGCTGCGCCCGACGTTGCACCGACTCTTGTTGAAGTCATCCAGGGCCGGAGGAGCTTTGGTGCTCCGAGCCGGCGGTCCTGAGAGAGTGGGAAGGCGAGAAGGTTTCTGTTGGAGTGCGCATAAAGTGTGCCGCCGTCCGCACTGAAAAAGGGCAGGGTAATCTGATCTGCGTTTTGCTTGTAGCGATTCGGGGGGGCAGACGTCGGAGGGTAGGCTTGCACGGCAAGTCCACCTTCTCTGGACATGCCCCAAGCCAAGGAACGGCCATCGAGGGAGAGAGTGGCAAAGCCAAGACCTTGCGTTAGGAGTTCAAGCTCTCTGGGTGACGGCGCCTGGAGATCCAGGCGCCTTAGCGAACCTGTTGCCGTTTGAACCAGCAAGTAGCGGCCCTCGGGTGTAAGGCCTGCGAGTACGGTGGTCGATGTGCCAAATCCCGAAGCCGCTTTCCAGAGCAATTCTGGCTGGGTCGCATTGTCGAGGAAGTGGCGCTTGATCTCTGGTCCGCCCGCAGCGGAGGAAACATAGAAGACGGATTTGCCATCGCGCGCCCAGAGCGGGTAGGATTCCTGGTCTGACGAATTGGAGATGCGGCTGCCTACACCTGTTTTGCTGTCCAGGATCCAGACATGGGAATCCGGATCATCGATTTGAGCGGCGATTTTGGATTCGTCAGGGGATAGAGCGAAAGAAACGAAGCTGCGGTTTTCGCTCACCCTGGCAAGCAGATTGCCATTGGGATCGACCCAATTGAGGTGCCAAATGGGCAGAGTTCCGGAGATGTGGGTCCACGACAGCACTCCGCCGCCACCAACTGAAAATCGCGACCAAAACCTTGGAGGTGGAATTGTGGAAACTCCTTGAATCAACTTGGCGGGAGTGGATAGGAGGTTGCCGGATTTGGGGTCGATCTGCGCGGTGAGCAAGATACGGCTACTCCGTAGTTCGCGCTCACCGGCAAGGTAGAAGATATGCCATTTGCCTGTGGTTGGATTCCTGGCAAATTGAACCATCCGATGAGTAAGGATCGACGGATCAATGGTTGAAGAATTGAGAGAAGCCCGGAAGAGGCGCATGCCGTCTTCACTCTGCTGAAGAAATACAAAGCCATCACCCTCTGGCAGGAAGATCGGTTCTGCGGGTGGCGAGTTTGATTTGAATTCGATGGGGAGGTCCTTTATGGTTGCGGAGCGCAAATCATAGGTTTTGAGCTTGCCGTGCGAGGCAAGCAAGATGGTGCCATCGCTCACGCCACCCCGCCACGAGGCACCCAGGAAATCCTTAACCTCCATCAAGTCTCGCGAAGGGGAGCCGTCCAGACGAATCACACGCAAGCGATTGGCCGAGACGAAGCCGATCGCAGTGGAGTCCTCTGACCAGAAGGCGAAAAGACTCTCGCCCCCGGTTCCTGAAAGAGTCCTCCAATTGGGGCTGTCGAGGCGCCGCACCTGGCTCTCACTATCTCCCAGCTTCAGAAGCCACTTGCCATCCGGACTGAGCACGATAAACGATCCAGGGGCCCCTGAGATATTGAAGTGGCTGGCGGGTTTATCGGATGGGGTGACTCGCGGCCACAGAAGAGCTGCGACGAATGCCAGGAGGAAGGTGGCGGCGAGCGCGATCCAGAGGGTGGGGCGGGTTGCCGGCTTTGCTTGTTCTTTTTGTTGGGGGTTGGCGAGGTAATCCTCGATGGCGATGCGGGCTTCGCCGATGTCCTTGTATCGGTGCTTGAAGTTGCGATCGAGGCAGCGGGCGAGGAGAGCTTGGATGGCCGGTGGGGCTTGGGGGATTGCGAAGTCGATGGGGTCTTTGAGGACCGAAGCGAGGGTGTGGGAGACGGTTTCGCCGTGGAAGAGTTTCTTGCCTGTCAAGAGTTCATGGAGGACTACGCCGAAGGCCCAGATGTCGGCTCGCTTGTCGACGGTTTTGCCGGCGGCTTGCTCTGGGGACATGTAGCCGGCGGTGCCCATGATGAGGCCGGCGGAGGTGGCGGCGAGGGTAAGCGTTGGGGAGTTGTTGGGATCGTGGTTGGCGGGTTGGGCGACGGAGGCGATGCCGAAATCGAGGACCTTGA
>JAPKYY010000925.1 GCA_026394095.1 Acidobacteriota bacterium
TCGCCAGATACTGCGTCAAACGCAAATCGATTCGATCAACAAGCTAGAGTAATTTCGGCGTCATCCCAAAATCCCGCCCCACCTGCTCCAGCCACTCCTCATCACTCTGAGCGCCATAATTCACCCAGGCCTCATCCGTCATCCCAGCCCGCCAGCCCAGAAATGGCGCAGCATCCGGCCCAGTAGGATGCCTCAGCGTCCAGTCCTCGTTCTCAATCACTTCACGAACCTTCTTCGCGATAATCGACGGACCATTGCCCATCTTCAGCGCCTCGACAAACAAGGCAGACATCCGGCGTCCTTGCGGATACTTCGATTCCACATCCACCTTCGTTACATTCTGTGCCATCCGCGTATCAATGATCCCCGGCTCGACAATGGCCACCCGAATCCCCATCGCCTTCACCTCCTGCGCCAGGCACTCACTCAATGCCTCAAACGCAAACTTCGAAGCAACATATGGAGTCATCGAGCCTGAAGCAATCCTTCCCGCTACCGACGTCACGTTCACAATCACCCCGCTGCCGCGTTCCCGCATCTTCGGCAGCACAGCCTGAATACACCGGATCGCCCCAAAATAATTCGTCTCCATACAAAGCCGAAAGTGATCAAGCGGAGCTTCTTCCACCGTCCCCATCCTCTCAACCCCCGCATTATTCACCAGTACATCAATCTCGCCGCCACTGGCATATATCCCGCCAATCGCCTCCGCAACAGAAGCATCAGAATCCACATCGAGAACGTGAATCGTAACCGGCAATCCCTCTGCCGCCACAATCGCGCCCAGTTCCGGCGACCTCTCCGGGCTCCGCATCGTCGCATAAACCCGATGCCCTCCCCGAGCCAGCTCAAGAGCCGTCTCCATCCCAATCCCAACACTCGTACCTGTAATCAAAACTGATGCCATGCCAAACATGGTACTTCAGCAGTACAATTCAACCCATGTACAAGTTGTCGCTCACGCTATTTATTGTTAGCCTGACAGCCCAACCCCAGGGCACCCGGGCCGACTACGATCGTGCTTTCAGCCTCGCAGAGAAAGCCCGCACCGCCCCCTATGCCGGCCCCGCCACTGCCATCAACGACACCCCGCGTTACTGGTACCGCCGCGGCAACGACTTCCTGATCATCGACGCAGACAAAGGTACAAAAGCCCCCGCCTTCGATCACCCAAAACTGGCGGCAGCCCTTACCACCGCCACCGGCAAAGAAGTCAAGCCAGACCGCCTGCCCTTCAACACCCTCACCTTCAACAAAGACAACAAGTCCATCGAAGTAGTAATCGACGAAGCCCGTTATCGAATCGATCTCGACACCTACGCCATAGAGCGCCGCCCCGCCCTGCCCCGCGACAACCGCTACCCCGTCTCGCTTCCCGCTCCCACCGTCCCCGGCCTCACCACTCCGCTCAAATCCCCAAATGGTGAAACCGAAGCCTTCATCCGCAACCACAACCTTTGGGTCCGCCCCCTCAATTCAAGCAAGGCCACGCCCCTCACCTTCGACGGGTCAGAAGACAACGCCTACCGCCTCGCAGCCAAATCCTGGTCACCAGACTCCCTCAAACTCGCTCTCTACCGCGTCCGCCTCGGTCTGCACCGCAAGATCGCCTACATCGAATCCTCACCCGCCGATCAGGTCCAGCCAAAGCATTCGATGGTTGAATACGCCAAGCCCGGCGACACCATCGACATCCCACGCCCAGTCCTCATCAACCTCAAAACCAACAAACAAATCGAAATCGATCCCGCCCTCTTCGCCAACCCCTACAGCATGAGCCCCATCCAGTGGCGCAAAGACTCCCTCGCCTTCACCTTCGAATACAATCAGCGCGGCCATCAGGTCTATCGAATCATCGAGGTCGACGCAAGCAGCGGTACCCCGCGCGCCCTCATCAGCGAAGAATCCCCAACCTTCTTCTGCTATTACTCCAAGCGCTACACCCATTACACCAGCGACGACAAGGACATCATATGGATGAGCGAGCGCGAGGGCTGGAATCATCTCTACCTCTATGCGCGACGAAATGGCCACGTCACAAACGCGATCACACAGGGGAACTGGGTGGTTCGATCCGTGGCCAAGGTTGACGATGCACAGAGCAAAATCTACTTCTCCGCCAGCGGAATGTACCCTGGTAAAGATCCCTACTATCTCCACTGGTTCCGCATCAATTTCGACGGCACTGGCCTTACCCCGCTCACAAACAATCCAGATGTCACTCACTCCCTGGCCTTCAGCGACGACTTTTCCACCTTCGTCGACACTTACTCCAGTTACAACCAGCCACCTACGGTTGAACTCCGCAGAACCTTCGACAGCACTCTCATCGCCACCCTCGAGAAACCAACCCTGCCACCCAACTCAGTGCTTCCCACGCCCTTCACCGCTAAAGGCCGCGACGGCTCGACAGACATTTGGGGCCTCATCTTCCGCCCCTCCAACTTCGACCCCGCAAAGAAGTACCCGGTCCTCGAATACATCTACGCCGGCCCCCACGATTCCTTCGTCCCCAAGACCTTCAACGCGGCCCACCCCATGCAAGCCGTAGCCGAACTCGGCTTCATTGTCGTCCAGATGGACGGCATGGGCACCTCCAATCGCTCCAAAGCCTTCCACGATTACGCCTGGAAAAACATAGCCGACGCCGGCTTCCCCGATCGCATCCTCTGGCACAAAGCCGCCGCCGAAAAATACCCCTGGTACGACATCTCGCGAGTAGGTATCTACGGCCACTCCGCCGGCGGCCAGAACTCCCTCGGCGCCCTCCTCTTCCACGGAGACTTCTACAAAGCCGCAGCCTCCTCCGCCGGCTGCCACGACAACCGCATGGACAAGATCTCCTGGAACGAGCAATGGATGGGCTGGCCCGTAGGCCCCGAGTACACAGCCTCATCCAACGTCGAACACGCCGCAAAGCTAAAGGGGAAACTCCTGCTAGCCGTAGGCGAAATGGACACCAACGTCGACCCTGCCTCCACAATGCAAGTAGTCAACGCCCTCATCAAAGCCAACAAGACCTTCGACTTCCTATTCCTGCCAGGAAAGAACCACGGAGGCTGGGGAGACTACTACGACCGCAAGCGAGCCGACTTCTTCGTCCGCGAACTCCTCGGCGTCCAGCCACCCGAATGGAACGTCTTGTAAGCAGTTCAAGCGCCAGCGTCGGGTAGTGCCCAAGCCAAGCCGGGCTACGTTATCGTTGGGGTACTCAAAGGCGCGGTAGAAACGAAAGTCCCGACGTCGTTGTGCGAATTCTGACAACGCGAGTGCTGAAGCACTCAGCTTCGTCTGCCTACGCCCTACAGGATTGGCAGATGGCGGAACTCCGGGCGGGAGACGGCTCGCCGCTCTTCAACTCTTTCGGTGCAACACATAAATGATTGTCCCTTTGGGCTCTTCCACGCCTCGACACTCTCGAAGCTAGTACCTCGACAGAGGAACCGTTGATGCAAAGTGATGCTAAGTTCGATGCCATAATGAACATATGGGCCTCTCGAAGCAAGTTCGCACCACAATCTCCCTTCCCGCAGCCTCACTGACAGCCGCCAAACGAGCAGCCAAGGCCAGGCGGGTCAAGCTGAGCACGGTGGTCGCAGAGGCTTTGGATGAGTCCTTGAAGCAACAGCAGGCCAAGGACCGCGCCAAGGCGGCTTTCGCACGTTATCAGCGCGCCTTTGCGGGTTTCAACGAGGAAGAACTCCTGATCCTGGATGGCATCATCCCTGAGCGTAGGAGCTAAAAGGTGTTGGATCCCTCCTCGGGCCCCTTTCTCTTCGATACCAGCGCTGAGAGCTGGTTCGCGAGACAGAAAGAAGGGCCCGCACAAGATTGGTGGCTTCGCTATTTAGAGAGCCAACCGGTTCACGTATCCGCTGTTACGGTTTTCGAACGTGTGCGAGGCTATGCACTTTTGGCTCGAGATGCTTCGACGGTCTCAAAGCGCCACGAAGTCGACCGCGCCCGGCTCGACTACCTTGCAGACATCGGTTTCGTGTGGCCGATGGAGCAAGGCGTCGCCAGCATCGCGGCGGAAATATGCGCGCTGCTTCGCCAACCGCCGACACCTCCAAAGCGTGCGCACCAGTTCGTGGAATCCCGCCAGGAGCGCCTCGCGCGTTGGAGAGCAGACACGATGATCGCCGCCACCGCCCTGGCTACAGACATGCTCCTGATTCACAACAACGCTGGTGACTTCGAAACGATTCGTAGCTCCATCGAGCAAGACCCCGCCCGTTTCCCTGAACTCGGCCCCTTGAAGCTGATTCGTTGCGCTTCTGTCCTTTGATCTTTGGCGATGCAAGCAGAATGCGAAATCCATCTCAGCACGAGAAGCCTTGGTGCCCGCTGGTGGAGTTCAA
>JAPKYY010000721.1 GCA_026394095.1 Acidobacteriota bacterium
GATTGGTTCTCTCAGACTGAACCTTTAGACCTGCCTCGACTTCGTCCGGCAACGAAAGGAGTAAATTGCTCATTGCTACATTCAGCATGCCATGAATCGGAGAAATCAGTGCTCAGCCCTGATCATAATCAACCTTGTCATCCCCAAGACTCGTCCGCAGCGCATTCAGAACACTCAACACATCAATCGCTTCCTGCAGCAACGCCCCATACAGAGGCGACAAATACCCGAACGCAGCAAAGCCCATCCCAATCGTGCTGAGCGCAAGCCCGCCAACCGTAGACACCAGCGCAATCCGCCGCAAGCGAATCCCCAAATGCAGCAACTCATCGATCTTAGCCAGACTCGGCTCCAGCACCACCGCGCTCGCCGCAGCCCCTGTCACATTACTCGCGCTGCCAAACGCAATGCCAACGGTAGCCGCAGCCAGCGCCGGGCCATCATTGATCCCGTCCCCCACATACAAGGTTGGCCCCTGCTTATTGGCCTCACGAATAAACTCGAGCTTCTGCTCAGGAGACTGCGCCGCCAGCACTTCCTTGATCCCAACCTGCCTGGCCAACTGCTGCGCAGCCGCCGCTTGATCTCCCGTCAACAACACCGTACGCCGCCCTCCATGCCGTGGCCCGAGATGATCGAGAAAGAGCCGCGTATCCTGACGCGGCGCATCAAAGAAATGAAACGCCGCAACCAATTGCCCGTTCTTCAGCAGCAAACATTCGAGGTGTCCAGCCGGAAGCGGAGGCAACGATTCCCTGCCCTCAAACTGCTTGCGACCCACCACCGCAAATTTCGCCCCCGCCATCTTCGCTTCAAGCCCCTGCCCTGCCTGCTCAGAAACCTCATCGGCATCGAGCAACACCAGGCCCTTCACCTCAGCCGCATTCAGAATCGGAGTTGCCAGCGGATGCTTTGAATATCGCTCCAGGCTCGCAATCTGCGCCAAAGCCTCATCTGCATTTACCCCATCCACAGGCAGCACATCCACCAACTGCGGCTTGCCACGAGTGAGCGTGCCGGTCTTGTCGAAGATAAAGGTCTTGACGTTAGGCATCTCTTCGAGAATGGCCGGGTCGCGAATCACAATCCCCGCCCTTGCGGCGCGCGAGATCGACCCAATCAGCGCAACCGGAATCGAGATCAAGAGCGGACACGGCGTAGCGACCACAACCACAGCAAGAAATCGTTGCCAGTCATAAGCCCACCACCCAGCGAAGGCAGCAATGACGAGCGCAATCGGCGAATACCAGGCCCCCAATTGATCGGCCAGCCGGCGAATCCGTGGCCGCCGCAATTCGCTATCTTTCATCACGCCCATGATCTGCGCGTAGCGTGAATCCTTAGGGGCCCGCAGCACTCGAATCTCGAGCAGACTATTGCCGTTCTTCGCACCCGAGATCACCTCAACCCCCGGAGCCTTCTTCACCTCATACGGCTCACCGGTAAGGAAGCTCTCATCCATCCGCCCCTGGCCCTTCACCACGACACCATCGGCAGGAGAAACCTCATGCGGAAAAATCAGCAGATGATCCTCAACAAGAATCGCGTCCAGCGGCAGATCCTCGTGCCCGCCTGCATTCACGCGATGCGCAATCGTCGGCAATCGCTCGGCCAAAGCACTCAGGGCCGAAGAAGCCCGCCGGATCGCATAGCTCTCAAGAATCGAGCCACCCGTAATCATCACAATGATGATCAGCGCCACCAGATATTGCCCCGTCACAATACCCGTCAGAATCGACACGGCAGCAATCAGATCTGTCGACCAGTTGCCATCCAGAAGTTCCTTGCCGATCCGGTGCAATACCGGAATCGCGGCAATTATCGTAATCGAGAGGTAGATCAGCTCTTTATCCACGGCGCTACAGTAAGAGTACATGGTTGGCATGCTCACCAAGCGTTATGAGCGGGACGGATTGGCCCTCGACGCAATCCTTTACCCGCCTCCAGGAATTCATGTGGACCTCGGCGGACGCAAGCTGCACGTACAAAAGCAGGGCAGCACCGGGCCGCCAGTCATCCTGGAAGCCGGCATCGCCGCCTCCAGTCTGAGCTGGCGTCTGGTCGACAAAGAGATTGCCCAATTCGCAACTGTGTACTCTTACGACCGTTCCGGCTACGGCTGGTCTCCCTACAGCAACCGGCCCAAGGTAGCCAGAGACTTGATCGAAGAAATGCGGCTGGCCCTCAAGCTCGCGGGCGCCCCCACCCCGCGAATCGTCGTCGGCCACAGCTTTGGCGGCATGATGATGCGCATGTACGCAGCCATGTATCCGGAAGAAGTATCGGGTGTGGTCCTGGTAGATGCTCTGCCTCCCGAGGAATGGTTCCCGCTCGACGCTCGACGCACACATACTCTACGTCGCGCCGTACAACTCACCAATCGCGGCGCCTGGCTTGCGCAACACGGTATCGTCCGCTTCGCACTACGCTCGCTCGAAGGCGGCAATCAAACCATCCCCAAACTCTTCAGCTTCCTGAGCGGTGCCGGCAGCGTCGGTGTTACGCAACGCCTCACCGGCCAGATCCAGAAGTTCTCAACCGAGGTACAAGGCCAGATCCGCGCACACTGGTCCCGCACGTCATCTTTTGTCACGATGGCCGAATACCTGGGCGAGTTGCCCGCCTCCTGCGCACAGGCACTGGTCTGCCCCGGCCTGGGCGACATGCCGCTCATTGTCCTCTCCGCTGAAAAAGGCAATCCCGGCCATCAGGGCCGACAGGCCAAACTCGCCAAACTCTCCACCCGCGGCGATTTCAGAATGATCTCCGGCACCACACACTGGATCATGCTCGACCAGCCAGACGCGGTCATCGAAGCAGTTCGCGATCTTG
>JAPKYY010000194.1 GCA_026394095.1 Acidobacteriota bacterium
CGCCATCCCTGCCGGGCCCCTCACTTACGACCGCATCAAGAACGCTGCAAACGAACCCCAAAACTGGCTCACCTACTGGTGCGATTACGCTGGCCACCACTTCACCAAACTCGACCAGATCACCACTACAAACGTGAAGAACCTCCAGACCAAGTGGGCCGTTCAGATGCCTGGCGATTCGATTCTTGAAACAACACCCATCGTCGTCGACGGCATCATGTACACCGCCGGCATGCCCGGCCAGATCTTTGCCCTCGACGCACGTACGGGAATGGAGATCTGGAAGTACCAGCGGCCCCAGAAGAAGGTCAACGCTTTTGAAAGCAATCGCTACAATCGCGGAGTTGCCGTGCTTGGCAATCGCGTCTTCTTCGGCACCCTCGACGCTGCGCTGATCGCTCTCGACGCCCGCACCGGCCGCCCCTTGTGGGAGACCCAGGTCGCCGACACAATGGAAGGCTACAGCATCACCGTGGCGCCGCTAATCGTTAAAGACAAAGTAATCGTCGGCGTTGCTGGCGGCGAGCACGGCATTCGTGGCTTTCTTGATGCCTACGACGCTACAACCGGCAAACGCGCCTGGCGCTTCAACACCGTCCCTGGCCCCGGCGAGTTCGGCCACGACACCTGGAAAGGCGATAGCTGGAAGCTCGGCGGCGCGCCCACCTGGCTTACTGGCAGCTACGATCCTGAACTCGACACCCTCTACTGGGCCACCGGCAACCCCGGCCCCGACATGGACGGCGAGGTTCGCAAAGGCGACAACCTCTTCTCCTGCTCTGTGCTCGCCCTCGACCCCAACACCGGCAAGCGCAAGTGGCACTACCAGTTCACCCCCAACGACACTCACGATTGGGATGCCAACCAGGACCTCGTCCTCACCGAACAAGTCATCGACGGCGTCAACCGCAAGCTGCTTGTACAGACCAACCGCAACGGCATCTTCTATGCGCTCGATCGCACCAACGGCAAGCTCATCTTCGGCAAACCCTACGTGCGTCAAACCTGGAACGCTGGCTTCAATCCAGACGGCAGCCCCAAGGTGATCCCTGATACGGACTCAACCCCCGAAGGCCGCGTGGTTTACCCCACCCTCGTCGGCGGCACCAACTGGCAGAGCCCATCCTATGACGCCTCAACCGGGCACCTCTTCGTCGTTTATGCCGATGGTGCCGAGCGCTTCATCCGCGAAAAATCCACCTATGAGCCAGGCAAAGCCTATTGGGGCGGCCGCTCGGTCTCCACTGGCGACGCTCCCGTAACCGGCATCAAGGCAATCGACACAAAGTCTGGCGACGTCAAATGGGATTACAAGATCTCGCGCGGCTCGCTCGCTGCAGGAGTTCTGGCTACTTCAACTGGCGTTCTTTTCTCAGCCACCGGTGAAGGCAACCTCATCGCGCTTGAAGCCAAAACAGGCACGCCGCTCTGGCGCATGCAAACCGGGGCCAGCACTGCCGCTTCCCCCATCAGCTACTCAGTCAATGGCAAGCAATACATCGCCGTAGCGTCCGGAATGGTGCTTTACAGCCTCGCCCTGCCAGACTAGAACGTGATCCAGCGCAAGCCCGGGATGCGTTCAAACTCGCGAACATTGCGCGTAATCAGCGTTGCATCCTGAGCAAGCGCAATCGCAGCAATCAGATAATCGTTCGGCCCGATCGGCGTACCTTCACGCTGCAATAGCGCCTTAATCCGCCCGTAGTAATGGGCTGCTTTGAAATCAAACGGGACCGTGGGCAACTGATCGGTCAGCAGAGCGAGCGCATGCAAAGACCTTGAAACATTCTGGCTCTTCGATGCACCATAAGAAAGCTCTGCAACAACGATCGAGGGCAGTGCAACGGTTCCAGCCGGCAACTCATCCAACCTGGTCATCACCACAGGCTCCAGCTTCATCGCCGCAATGCAGATGTTCGAATCAAGCAGGTAAGTCATCGAAAGACCATTCAGGATCGGGATGCTTTTCGTCTCGATCTGGCGCGACAAAGTCCTCAGGCAGAGGCCCAAGAGCCCCAAGCTTCATCCAAAACTCCGGGCCGAATGCCTTTTTTTGAGTAGACTCGCTCAACAGCCGGTCCACTACAAATTTCGAAAGCGATTTGCCTGAGGCTTCTGCATCTAGCTTAAGCCGTTCTGCAATCTCATCCGGTACATACAAATTCAGTTGCGCCACGTATACAAGTATACTTGCACACGTATACTCAATCAACGATCAGGTCAACAGTCACCGGGCAATGGTCGCTCCCCGTCACGTCATTCAGCATATCGGCCCCGCGCAATCGCCCAACCTCTTTGCTTTGAAGCACATGGAAGTCAATCCGCCAACCGATATTCCTCGCCCGGGCCCCAAGCCGCACACTCCACCACGAATATTTCACTTCTTCGGGGTGCTGATTCCGCCAGGTATCGGTCCAGCCGGATTTCAAAAACTGGTCCATCCAGGCCCGCTCTTCCGGCAGATACCCTGGGTTCTTTTCGTTGTCCTTCGGGCGCGCCAAGTCAATCGGATAGGGCGCGATATTGTAGTCCCCACCCAGCACTACCGGCTTTCCGCTCTTGCTCAACTTCCCCAGATGCGCGGCCATCGCATCGCAATAGCGCAGCTTGTAATCGAGCCGCTTGCCAGCCTCCTGTGAATTCGGAAAGTAAGCGCTTACGGCAATCAGATTGTCAAACTCAGCCGTCAGCACACGCCCTTCGCCATCGAATTCCTCGTAGCCAAAACCAGCCGTCACCTTCTTAGGGGCCGCCTTCGACAGGATCGCCGTACCGCTATAGCCCTTCTTCACCGTCGCTGGAAACCACTGTTGGTAGTAGTGCCCGAGCGACGTTACCTCTTCAGGAATCTGATGCTGATCTGCCCGCACTTCCTGCAACATCACCACATCGGCATCGTGCTCGCGCATCCAGTCAGCAAGGCCGGACTTAGTGCAAGCACGAATCCAGTTGATATTCCAGGTAGCGAGCCGTACTAGCTTCTCGCCTTTTGGCACGCCTCGGCCAGCCTTTCCAGCATCCGCTGTGTGGTCGGCAAATCGATGCACTCATCGGTGATCGATTGCCCGAAGGTCAAAGGCTTGCCCGGAACCAGATCCTGCCGCCCAGCCACGATATTGGATTCGATCATCACGCCAAAAATCCCAGTTTGGCCAGCTTCAATCTGTTCGGCGATCGAGTCGCCAACAATGGTCTGATTCGCCGCATGCTTCTGCGAATTCGCGTGCGAGCAATCCACCATCAAACGATCAGGCAGCTTCTGAGCCCGCAATGTATCGAGAGCACTCGACACCGATTCATCATCAAAATTCGGCAACTTGCCACCACGCAAGATCAGGTGGCAATCCGGGTTGCCATCCGTCTCGACAATCGCAAGATGCCCCGTCTTGGTGACACTCAAAAAATGATGGGCTTCCTTGGCTGCACGAATCGCATCAATGGCAATTCGCACATTGCCATCGGTACCGTTCTTGAAGCCAACCGGGCACGACAATCCGCTCGCTAGCTGGCGATGGCTCTGGCTCTCGGTCGTACGCGCACCAATCGCGCCCCACACAATCAGATCGGCGATGTACTGCGGCGAAATCATGTCGAGGTACTCGGTCGCCGACATTAAGCCCATATTTCCAAGGTCAAGCAAGAGCTTGCGGGCTTTGCGAATGCCTTCATTGATATTGAAGCTCTCGTCAAGTCCAGGATCGTTGATCAATCCCTTCCAACCCACCGT
>JAPKYY010000627.1 GCA_026394095.1 Acidobacteriota bacterium
AGCAGACTTTGCGTCATTCAACATCCGCTTCACTTGCGCTTCCATCACAGCCGGCTCGCGTAGTTTGCCTGTCTCGGCCAGCTTCAATAATTCCTCATCCGGCATCGAAGACCAGAGGTAGTAACTCAGACGGGTCGCCAGTTCGAGCGACGTTATCGGATGCGTCTTGAGCGGGTCTTTCGGATAAAGATCACGCTCGATGCGGAACAGAAAATGCGGCGACACAAGCATTGCTGTCATTGCCACCTGCAAGCCTTGCTCAGCCGTCTGGCCTTCTGCCTTGGCCATCGCAACGAAGCGGGAAAGCGACTTCACCTCAGCTGCCGTCACCGGTCGCCGCCAGGCACGTCGAGCCAAGCCACCCAAAATGCGGTCTATACAAACGGGTCCGCTCGCAGGGTCACAAACCAGAATCGCCTTGCGGCTCGCTGGCTCCACCTTCGAAGCATAAGGCCCCACCAACTTGATCATGTTCAGGAACTTGTTCTTCTTGTCTTTGTAAAGGTCTTCCGGTGCCAGCGTCTTCACAAATTCATCATCGATAAAGCCAGCTCGAAACCGGTGCTCGCCCGCTGGCAGAAACAACCGGAACTGTTCTGCCGAATAAGGATTGAAGTACACCAGCCCCGAGGGCTTGGTTTCGATCAACTGCGTGTGCAGCAGCTTGCCATCCATCCAGAAGCCGAGTAATACCGGCTTACCATTGACGCGCTCCCCGGGCAAGCCAATCTCGATCTGATACTCGGCATCCCAATCCACCCGGTGCGAAGCTTCGATCAGTGAAGGTGCTACCCGGCGAATCTTTTTGTCCTTGCTGTGCAGCTCAAATTCAATGGGGTTCTTCGGCAAAGGGTCGAGTCCCAGTGCGCGCGCTGAAATCCGCTCTGCCGCATTCAGATACTTCTCCATCAGCAGTGGCGAAATAGTCAGCACATCGCCGATATTGTCGAAGCCGTGCCCTGAGTCGTCAGTCGGAAAATCCTGATCGGCGCGAAAATCCACCTGCAACAGATCGCGAATGGTGTTGGAGTATTCGTTGCGATTCAGCCGGCGCGCGGTAACCCTGCCCGGGTCTGACGGAATCTTGGCATCGGCCTTCTCAAACTCACTTTGCACGTAGCCAAGCACCTGGTCAATCTGCGCTTTTGCCGGCCTTGGGAATCCCTTCGGAGGCATCTCACCCGAGCGCACCTTCTTGATGATCCGCTCCCAATCGTCACGATACTCACCGAGCGAGCTTGCCTCGGTGAACGGCTTGATATTCACACTACCTGAAGCATTCTGATCATTGTGGCAGGGCGCACAAGACTTGGTCAGCAACGGTTTGACCACACCGGAAAAATCCTGTGCCTGGCCCAATGCCATCACGACAACAAACCCAAAGATCAAATTCATAAATATTGTGGTTTCTTCATTCTATGCGATCCGGGCTACTCCCCCAAAATACATGCGGGGAATGCAGTGACTCACCTAGTTGCCGATCAACAGAGGGAGTAGTCTCGATGCAAAAACTAGTCTTCGCCTTCCTGATGCTGATTTCGACCGCCTGGGCGCAAACCCTGACGACAAACAGCTCTTCCCTAAGATTTACGGCGACCGTGGGTGCCACAACGTTACCCACAGCCCAAACTGTCAGTGTGCAAAGCGCCCCTCCAGGCGGCGGCTTCACCGTCGCGGTCACCGGGGCTGCCCCCCATTTTGCGGGCTGGCTGCTGGTTTCTGCCTCAAGCGGACGTGCACCTCAAACTGTCAGTGTCCAGGTCAACCCAACAGGCCTCGCCGCCGGCAGCTATGTCGGTACGATCACTTTTACCGGCACCACGGGCTCTCCGCTGCCAACAGCAGTAGTCACGGTGACGCTGGTAATCGGAACACCACCGCCCACGATTACGGTTTCTCCTACAGCGATTAACTTTAGCTACACCACCAGTCAGCCCGTCTCAGGCAATCCTAATTTGAGTTCCACCTTCATTCTGTCCAATACTGGTGCTGCCACCGCAGCCACACTCAGTGTCCAGAGCGCCCCCTGGCTCAAGGTCACTCCTACGGGCAATATCACCCTAGCCGGGCTCTTCAACTCGATTAATGTGACAGTGGATCCCACGGGCCTTGCGCCCAAGTCCTACACCGCCAACATCACGATTAAGTCCACCGGTACGGCCAACCCGAGTCTCACTCTTCCGGTCACGCTAAACGTGGTTGCTGCGGCCCCCAATATCTTCAGCACCTGGCCCATTGGCGTGATTCAGCAATCGGCTCAGAGCTTCGTCACGATCTACGGCGAAAGCTACTTTGCGAACTCAACCGTTTCGGCAACAGGCTTCACCAATGAAGCCACAATTACCGCTACCGACGGTTCGGTCACCGCTTCGGAAAACTTCTACATCCCGGTTTACCCCAGCACCGCCAGTTTCCTGCGAATTCCGATGGGTTCCCCTATGCCTGCAGGCACAGTGAGCACCGCCTACACCGCGCTCAATCTCACTGCAGCCGGTGGAACCTCGCCCTACACCTGGAGTCTTGTATCTGGCCAACTCCCGCCAGGCATCAACCTCAGTGGCAACCAGCTTCAAGGCACTCCAACAGCAGCCGGAACTTACTATTTCACTCTGCAGGTTGAAGACTCGACTTCCCCGATCACTGCCACCGCCTACATGCCCTTCAAGATGCACATTATGCCAGCCAGTTCCAGTTCACTGCGTGTAACTGGCCCCACTACCGCACTTGTCGCAGGTACATTGAGCAGCACGTATCCTGGCGCAAACGCTGCCAAATCCGTAGGAGCGACAAATCCTCCAAGCTGGTCAGCTACGGGTCTGCCTTCTGGAATGTCGATCAACAGCACGACAGGAGTTTTGTCCGGGGTACCCGGCTCGGTGGGCTTGCAAGGCAATCTCACCTCGAAGCAAGTGGGGGAGAACGCGATGCTGGTCACAGTCCCGGCTTCTTATCTTCTGAGCCCTGGCTATCTTCGCATGGCGGTTTCGACGCCAAACCCCGGCGGTGGCACTTCAAGTGAGGCCCAATTCCAGGTATATGGCCCACGGCCCCAGGTGAATGCTGTAGTTGATTCTGCCAGCTACGCCCAGGGCACAATCTCTCCGGGCCAACTGCTCACACTCTTTGGCCTCGGCCTTGGCCCCGCTACTTTGACACTTTTCAATCCCTCAGTCCCGGCACCACAAATTCCAAGTGCCTTGCCGGTCACCGGTCCGGCCACATCGGTCACGATCGGCGGTGTTGCCGCCCCGATTCTCTACACCAGCGCTAACCAGGCCAGCGTGATTGTCCCCTACAACATCAGCGGAGCCGCGGCTGACCTCGTCCTAACCTACAGCGGACTGGCCTCGGCGCCAGTTTCTCTTACGGTTGCCCCAACAAGCCCCGGTGTCTACACCACAGACGCTTCCGGCCGCGGCCAAGGCGCGATCTTAAACTACAACCTCGCGACCAACGACTATACACTCAACTCCAACGCCGCACCGGCACTCAAGGGTGGAATTGCCGTCCTTTACGTTAGTGGCATCGGTGCAACCAATGCTTCTGTCGCCGCGCCCACTACCGCTGCCGCCACTCTGATCGCTCCCAACGCGGTGGTTACCCCATCGGCCAATGTGAGTGTGACGGTTGGCGGTATCGCCGCAAGCGTAATTGGCGCCATCTCTCCCATTGGCAGCGTGCCCGGCCTGCTCCAGGTCAACATCTCGATTCCATCGAACGCCCCAGTCGGTGCCGCTGTCCCTGTCATCGTGAACGTCGGCGGCATTGATACCCAAACTGGTGTAACTATGGCCATCAAATAGAAAAAGGCGCCCCCTCGCGGGAGCGCCCTTTTTCCTATTAAAGCGAAGAAGCTTAGAAGCTGATTCGCAGACCCATCGTGATGGCACGTGCGCCAACCTGCGGACCCGTCGGGCGTCCAAAGGCAGCGTTGCCAATCGTACCGTTGATGCCGCCGAAGCGGGTGCGGTTGAACAAGTTAAACGCGTCGGCGCGGAAATTCAGCACCACCGGATTCTTCTCGTTGGCAAACAGCACCGTCTTCTTTGACAGGCCGAGATTTTCAAATGCAATCATCGGCTGACGGAAGTCGTTGTAATAGAGAGCTGCGTTTCCAAGCGTAAACGGTGCAGCCGAGCTAAATGCCCCGGCATTGAACCAGCGTACGTTCGGGTTGTTCGGATCGAGATCGCCGTAGCTTGCGCCAGTGCGGATGTCAACGTTGTTACGAACAGCCTTTGTCGCCGTCGAGAACAATGTCTGACCCAGCGGATTGCCAGGGGTCACAACCTGAATCAGGTTGCCCGAGTAGTAACGCTGTGCGCCGCTGACTACCCAGCCGCCCACCAGTCCATTGACGATGTGGTTGGAATTACCCATGAACTTTTTACCCTTGCCAAACGGCATGTCGTAAGTCCAGACGATGTTGAACACATGCGGCTGGTCAAACGGCAGGAAGCTCTTCATGTCCTTCAGG
Organism: Acidobacteriota bacterium; assembly: GCA_026394095.1. Classification (GTDB taxonomy): domain Bacteria; phylum Acidobacteriota; class Terriglobia; order Bryobacterales; family Bryobacteraceae; genus Bryobacter. The sequence continues at coordinate 4,478 of JAPKYY010000627.1, forward strand.
TTGTAGGCATCCTGAGCGCCAACGTTGAACTGCTGGCTGAAGATCTGGCGGAAGTGCGCATTCGCCAGCGACTTCGACCAGGTGTATGAAGTCAGCAACTGGAAGTTGCCAAAACGACGTTCTACCTTCAACTGTGCCGAGTCATACCAGGTCTGTCCCTGGCCGGTGTTGCGGCCATTGATGTCAAGGAATTGCGGGAAAGGCCGCAACGACTGAGCAACGGTTCCGTTTGCCGGGAAGTTCGCGTAGGGGATACGGATACCAGCGGCCTGTGCGGCTGCTGAGTTTGCGGGCTGTGTCAGAAGGCTACCCTTGCTGAGTTCGCTCGTCGGCAACTGGTTCTGGTTGATGGTCGAGTTCAGACCATTGCCACGGTTGCCAACATAGGCCGCATCAATCAGGAAGCCCTTGAATTCGTGCTGGATGTTGATGCTCCAGTTGTAAACTCTCGGGGCCTTGCCGTAGGTGGGCGAGAAGAAGTCGATTGCCTGGAAATTCGAGAGGGTCGGATCGAGAAGTGGTGGGGGACGGAAGTTCGATGCGGTCGGAATACCACCATCCCAATTCAGGATCGGATCCGGGCTGTTGCTAACCACCGTACTGGTGTTGGCAAAACCCTGACGGCAGCCGCAGCCACCGTTGCCCAGCGTCTGGTAGAAGATTCCCCAGCCACCGCGGATTACAGTCTTGGGGCCGACTTGATAGGCAAATCCAAGACGTGGTCCGATGTTGGACCAGTCGGTCGGGTAGGGACGTGTTGTGCCTGTGCGGCCAGGTCCCTTTCCGTAGAACACCAGTGCGCCCGGGAGGCCACCGGCTCCAGGATTTGGCTTCGTCATGTCGAGGCCAGAATAATTCCCGTTCGGGATATGCCAGCCGATCGGAACTTCATAGCGAAGGCCGAGGTTCAAAGTCAGCTTCTTCGTTACGCGGTAGTTGTCCTGAATGAAGCCTGAGTTGTATCCATACTGGATCTGGTCCAGCAGCACAGGCAATACCGTCTTGTTTGCTTCCTGCACTGCACCCAGCAACAAGCTGGCG
>JAPKYY010000366.1 GCA_026394095.1 Acidobacteriota bacterium
ATCACCCAAAGCTGGTGGACCAGCTACGGCGACCCAGTCTTGAACCAGATCGTCGAAAAGGCGCTCTCAAAGAACCTCGATCTCGAAAGTGCCGCCCAGCGCATCGCCGAGGCCAGGGCGCTCACCGGAGAAGCCAAAAGCAAACTGGGCCCCACAATCAATGCCACCAGCTCAGCCCAAAGACTACGTGGAGGCTTTGCCCAGGGAATCACGCGAATCAATCAAACCACCGGCGGCAGCTTCGTCTCACCCTTCGAGACAGGTCTCTTGCAGGGCGGCCTCGACATGAAGTGGGAACTCGACTTGTTTGGCAGCAACCGGGCGGCGCAAGCAGCCAGCAAAGCCGACCTCCTTGCGGAGCAACAAAAGCGCGAAGACCTCGCCATCACAGTAAGCGCCGAGGCCGCTCGCTATTACATGGAGCTGCGCGGCATAGAAGAGCGCCTCGCCATTACCAATCGCAACATCGATGCCCAGAAGCAATTGCTTTCCCTTACAGAGGACCGCGTCAAAGCGGGCCTCTCCTCACAAGTCGACATCGAACGCCAGTCTTTGCTTCTGGCAAACACCGAAGCAACGATACCTTCGCTCGAAGCAGATCGCACCCTGCACCTCAACCGGCTGGCCGTACTCGTTGGCGATGAAGACTTCGTCAAATCCACTCTGCCAGCCAGCAAAACATTGCAGGCCCCCGCTCTCAAGGCGGAGATCCCCAGCGACCTCCTAAAGCGCCGTCCCGACGTCCGTGCAGCCGAAGCCAGACTTGCCGCTGCGATGTCCCGCCTGAAGCAGGCCAGAACAGACCTCTATCCCAAAATCTCCCTCAACGGTCTGATGGGTCGCCAGGGCACCTCCCTTTCGACACTCAGCCTGGGTGGCGGAAACTTCTTCAGCCTCGGCCCACAACTGCAGTTGCCGATCTTCAACAACGGCAAGATCAAGTCAAACATTGCCGCCAACGATGCACGCGTCGAGCAGGAGAAGATTGCCTATCGCAATGAACTCCTTACCGCGTTTGAAGAAGCAGCCAATGCAATCGCCGCCTTCCAGCGTCAGCGTGAACGTGAAGCAAAGCTCGGCTCAGCCAGCCAATCGGCCCGCACCGCCCTCGATCTCTCGATCGATCTTGAAAAGGCCGGCCTCAACGATTTCCTAAGCGTTCTCGACGCCGAGCGCGGTCTGCTCGATGCGGACTACCAACGCTCGATCGCCCGCACGCAAGTGCTGGTCGAAAGCGTTGCCCTCTACAAAGCACTCGCCGGCGGCTGGCCCAACTAGCTAGTCGCTAAACTCATGAGATGCTCCTTTGCCCAGTCCGCGACTGCCAGCAGCCACTCCTTCGCGATTCGCGACGGCTCGTCTGCTCCCGCGGGCATTCTTTCGACGTAGCCCGAAGCGGCTATGTAAACCTTCTCCAGCCCCAGGACAAGAAGTCCAAAGATCCCGGAGACAGCGCAGCCGCAGTAGCAGCCCGCCGGCGACTCCACGATCTTGGCGTCACCGCTCCTCTCCTCACTGCAATTGCCGATTTGCTTCACTTGACTAAAGAAGACGTAGTCCTCGACGCCGGCTGCGGCGACGGCTTCTACCTCGGCAATCTCGATTGCAACGCCCACGGCGTAGACATCTCAATCCCGGCAATCGATGCCGCCGCCAAACGCTACCCCGCTTGCGAATGGATCGTAGCCAACGCAGATCGTTCCCTGCCCTACGCAGAACACAGCTTCTCGGTAGTGATGTCGATCACCGCGCGCATGAATTCCAGTGAGTTCCGCCGGGTGCTCCGTGACGACGGCCGCCTGCTGGTAGCCATACCAGCCCCCGACGACCTGATCGAGCTCAGAGGCCCAGGTCGAGAACGCGTCGAACGCACCATAGAATCCTTCTCCCCAGACTTTGAAGTAATCTCAACCTCGCGCGCCACCACCACAGCCGATCTCGAAGCCTCCGCCGTCGAAGACATCCTCCTGGCCATTTACCGTCCCATGCAATCGCAAGCCGCCGTAGCCTCAAAAATTACCTTCAGCTTCGACCTGATTCTAATGAAGCCCCGCAGCGCTATCCTTAAGGCATGATCCGATTCGCCGCCGCCATCCTTACCGTCTCGCTCCTCGGAGCTGCGGACATGACCGTCTATAAGACGCCCACTTGCGGATGCTGCGGCAAATGGATTGAACACGTTCGCGTCGCCGGCATCAAGGTGAAAGTGGTCGAAGTCCCCAGCACCGCAGCCGCTCGATCCAGCGCCGGCATCAAAGAGAAGTACGGCTCCTGCCACACCGGCATGATCAACGGATATGCCATCGAGGTCCCGGTAGCCGACATTCTGCGCCTGATCAAAGAAAAGCCAAAAGCAAAAGGCCTCGCCGTCCCCGGTATGCCCATGGGCTCACCTGGAATGGAAGGCCCTTACAAGGACGCTTACTCAGTGCTATTGATCACCGAAGAAGGCTCAACGGTTTTCCAGAACTACGCCGGCTCGCGTTAAGCCCTCAAGGCTCGCACGCCGCATCGGCTGCCGCTCGAGAGACTTCTCAAACATCTTCGCCGCTTCTGCTTTCTTGCCCATCTCAAGCAGGATCTCCCCGGCGAGTTCATGCGACGGTTTGATAATCTCCGGAGGCCCGCTCGGCCTTTCCTTTTCTTCAAGAACAGCAGCCTTGCCAAGCACCTCAACCGCCTCAGCCAGCTTGCCAGCCTTACGCATCGCAACAGCCTTGACAATCATCTGCTGTGCCTCAAATCGGGCAGCCATCACTTTCTGATCTTTCTGAACCGCAACCAGCCGCGCCTGCTCCATCTGATCAAGCCACGGAGCAATATCTCCACCAGTCTCGGCAGCAGCCCAGCCACGGGCAAAACCTTCCAGCGCCCGAGCCGCACCTTCCGGGACATGCGCATGAGAATCCCCACCAGCGCGACGAATTGTCACCGGGTCAGCAAAAACCTCGGCAGCCCGATCCCATGCCCC
>JAPKYY010000832.1 GCA_026394095.1 Acidobacteriota bacterium
TACAACCTCCTTCAAACCCTCCCGGGTGTCCAGGCCGACAATGGCATTGGCGTTGCCATCCAGGGTGGCGTTCCCGCTCAGACGGAATCGAGCTCCGACGGAATCTCAATCACTGGAGTCACCGGCAATAGCCCGAATCGCAACCTCTTCCCCTCCATCGAATCCATCAGCGAAATCCGCGTCCAGGGCGTAGGCAACTCGGCCGAATTCGGCCAACCTGGCGACGTGACGATCATCTCCAAAAGCGGTACCAACAATTACCACGGTGCCCTCTTCTGGTACCACCAGAACAAAGCCTTTGATGCCCGCACCTTCGGTATCCCCACTCTGGCAGCAAAGGTCAGCAACAACTTCGGCGGCACCATTGGCGGCCCCGTCCGCATCCCCAAACTCTACAACGGCACCAACAAAACCTTCTTCCAGTTCGCCTGGGAAAGCCTCCGCTATCCGCGCCAGTCAACTGTCGCCAACACCCTTCCCACAGATCGTCTTCGCAATGGCGACTTCACCGCAGAAGGCGTCACCGTGCGCGACCCTGTCACTGGACAACCCTTCCCTGGCAACATCATTCCTTCCAGCCGCATCAACCCGGTTGCCAAAGCGATCATTCCTTTCTACCCGAAGATCAACATTGGCGATGGCTCGCGCCGTACACCAAACAACTTCGTCGAGAACCGCACAGCCGACATCGATTCCAAACAGTATGACCTTCGCATCGATCAGACCCTTGGCACCAAGCACAGCCTCTTCGGCCGCTACACCTGGAAGAAGAATCCCACCTTAAGCCCTAATAACCTCTCCCTGCCTTCCGATACAAACGAGGCTAATTTGCAACAGTTGGTTGCCAGCCACACATGGACCATCAAGCCCAACCTGCTCAATGAATTTCGCGGTGGCTACAGTTACTCCGAGAGCCGCACAGACTTCCCCTTCGATGGCCGCGCCTTTACCAACAGCCTCAATCTAAAGGACATCCAGAAAGACATTTTCTTCAACGGACTGCCCAATTTCGGCATCGACCAATACCAGGGCTTCAACAAGGGTCGCCCCGGCTTCGGTGTCTCAAAGAACATTCAGTTCATCGACAATCTCACCTGGATCAAAGGCAAACACACCTTCAAGTTTGGCGGCGACATCCGCAAGTTGCAGGCTGAAAGCGCGCTGGGCTTCACCACCGGCAACAACTATGGCGATTTCTCCTTCAACGGCGCCTTCACCGGCAACTCCTGGGGCGACTTCCTCCTCGGTACTCCCGCCTCCAGCCAAATCGCCGTCGTCTCTTCCGATAACGACGGTCGCGCAACTCACTATAAGTTCTACGGACAGGACAGCTGGCGCATCACGAGCAAGCTCACCATCGAAGCAGGCCTCCGTTGGGAATTCCACCCTGGCTACTACGACGCAGGCTTCAACATCGCCAACTTCGATCGCACTGTCCCCCGCACTGGCCGCGTCGTAATCATGAGCGACCCCAAGGCACGCACTCTGGTTGCCCCTGGTGCCATCACCTCCTTCAACGGTTGCCCCGGTACAGCGATCAATGGCATCCCCTGCACTCCGATCGTGACGGCCGCTGAAGCCAACCTCCCGGAAGGTCTTCGCCAGAATTACTACACCCAATTCCTTCCTCGCCTCGGTTTCGCCTATCGCCTCGACAACAAAACCACCGTACGCGCCAGCGCTGGCCTCTACAACATGATCACCCTTGGCAGTGTCTTCTTCTCGCTCACCGGCACCGTACAAAGCGACGTTCGCTTCTTCAACAATGTAGGCAGCGATGGCAGACCGATCTTCACCCTGCCCGACACCCGCACCCCCGGTAGCGGCATCCGGGCCGGCGCAGTCGGCAGCTTCGAATTCCGCACCGCAAACCAGATCGACTTCCGCCCCCCGCAAATGACCCAGTGGTCGCTCTCGATCGACCGTCAGCTCAATAACACCACCGGGCTTCGCCTCAGCTACATCGGCAACAAGAGCTCACACATGCCCTGGGCTCCTGACCTCAACCAGATGCCCTCCGACACCCGCTTCTTCTCGCAGCGTCCCAACACCGATCGCCCCTTCCCCAACTGGGGCCTGATCTTCAGCCGCGACGCGGGTGCCAACTCCAACTACAACTCCTTCCAGGCCGAAGTCAATCGGCGCTTCGCCAAGGGCTTGTCCTTTACCAGTTCCTACACCTGGGCCAAATCCCTTGCTGACAATGCCGGCCCCAACCCCAGCGGTTTCGCGGGTGAAACAGGCGGCGGCCGTGTCACAAACTCCTACAATCGCGCTGGCGACCGCGGCGACGTCTACGCCTTCCGCCGTCACCGCGGCTTGCTCAACCTCGTCTACGAACTGCCCTTCGGCAAGGGCCGCAGCTTCATGAACAACTCCGGTCGTCTGGTCGACACCGTCCTCGGTGGCTGGCAGATCTCTTCGATCGTCACCCTCCAGAGCGGCCCCTTCCTCACCCCCACAGTCAGCGTCGGTGACCCCTCAGGAACCCTCGCCACCAGCCGTGGCGCACAACGCCCAGACCGCGTAGGCGCTGCCTTCGGCAGCGTCTCCGACCCCACTGCCGCTCAGTGGCTCAACCGCGCAGACTTCTTCTGCCCGGGCCGCACCCCCGGCGCAGCCAACCAGTATGACTGCAATGTAGGCGTCGTTCCCGGACGTGACATCGCCCCGCTTGGCCGCTTCGGCAATTCCGGTGTCGGCATCGTGGTCGGCCCCGGCACCTTCGGCTGGAACATGGGCATGATGAAGCAGATCCGCATTACCGAGAAGGTGTTCTTCCGTCTCGAAGGCAGCTTCACCAACGTCCCGAACTGGACCAACCTCGGCGACCCTGTCCTGAACGTGAACGACAATGCCTTCGGAGTCATCCGTGGTGCACGTGGCGTCGACTTCGGCGCTGGTCGCAGTGGTCAGGTTGGCGCTAGACTTCAGTTCTAGGCAAATGTTCAAACTCATCGCAATCGCTTCCCTCTCTTACATCGCAGCGGCCCAGGATTCTAAACCCTTCCTCGGCCGCTGGAATGTAGTTGTCACCCCAGCCACTGGCAACCCCTGGCCGCAGTGGCTAGAGCTGATCGAGAAGGACGGAAAACTCGAAGGCCGCGTCCAGCCCCGTGGCGGCGGCTGGCGGCCTCTCACCAGCGCCGGCATGAATGCGGGCAAGATGGTCGTGGCGGTGGGCAACATCCGCTGGGAACTCACCTCGCCCGCAGCAGACAAGATTGCAGGCGTCGAGATCAATGGCACAACAACAGGCCCGAGCCTGGCAGGAGTTCGCGCTCCCAGGCTCGACCGCAAGATGCCGAAGAAATGGAACAAGCCCGTAGCTCTGTTCAACGGCAAAGACCTCACCGGCTGGGAACCCATCGGCAATGTCAAAAACAGCAAATGGGTTGCCCGCGACGGCGAGCTTGTAAACGATAACCCGGAAGTACCAGGCGTACGAAACCCGGGCGCTGCCAACATCAAAACCACCGCCAAGTTTCAGGACTTCAAGCTCCACATCGAAGTCAACTGCCCCACTACAGGCAACAGCGGCATCTACTTGCGTGGCCGCTATGAAATCCAGGTTGGCACCGAGGGCGGCAAGCTGCCCGATCACGAGATGGGCGCAGTTTACAGCCACTATCCGCCACCGGCAAACGCCGAACTCGGCCTCGGCAAGTGGACCTCATTCGACATCACCCTCGTAGGCCGCCGCGTTACCGTTCTGCGCGATGGCAAGATGTATCACGACAACGTTGAGATCCCCGCTCCAACCGGCGGCGCACTCGACGGCAACGAATCCGAGCCCGGCCCCTTCTTCCTGCAAGGCGACCATCACGGCATCATCCGCTACCGCAACATCACGGTGTCAGAAGCAAAGAAGTAGCGTTATTCCGGCTTATGGCGAGGTAGCTCAAGAGCCCGCTTACGCTCAGCCGCAGGCAGACTCTTGTTAAAGGCTGCACCGTACCCCGTGGTCTGGTGATAAACATAATCCTTCCAGGGGTCGCGGCCTTCGATCCGCGGGTCCCCGGTCTGCCTCAGATAGCTCTCAAGCCTGCCCCATAGCTGCTTCTTAGCACTCTTGTGAGCAGGATCAGTGGCTACATTCTTCATCTGCCAGGGGTCTGACTTCAGATCGTAGAGCTCCTCGGCGGGACGGCGGTTGTAGCAAAGATCGTACTCACGCGAAGCGACATTCTGGCTGATAAACGCAGGCGTCGGGCCCGCATCGACATCACCATGAGGTGTGCGATTGGAGGAGATGAATGAACCTCCCGTGGGCCAGCGGTTGGGCTTGAAGTTCCGTAAATACAGATAATCTTTGGTACGGATCGAGCGGACGGGGTAAGTCGCACCATTGGGCCGGGCCATCACGTGGCGTTCGAGAGAACAGTAAGCGGCATCCCGTTTCGGATCTTCTTGCTTGAACAGAGGAATCAGGCTGCGGCCCGTCATCGAGTCTGGAGCCTTAACCCCGGCAGCTTCAAGAAAAGTCGGCGCAAAGTCTATGTGTTGCACAAAGGAGTCGATACTGCGCCCTGCCGGAAGCCTGGAGCCCCACGAAATAGACAGAGGCATTCGAACGCCCCAATCATAGAGATTTACCTTGGCTCTAGGGAATGGCATGCCGTTGTCACTTGTGACAACAACGAGCGTGTTATCCAACTCGCCCTTCCGCTCCAGCGCTGTAAGCATGCGCCCCAGATGAGAATCGAACCACTCTACCTCGGCACAGTAATCTAGAATGTCACTGCGAACCGCTTCCGAGTCGGGCCAGAATGGCGGCACATCGACATCTTCAAGCCGCTTTCCAATTTTGAGCCCATAGCCAGGCGTATAAGCTCTGTGCGGCTCCGTACCGCCGTACCAGAAGAAGAAAGGCTGCCCGGGCTTGCGAGTCTCAAGAAAGTCATCGAAGTTAGCGGCATAGTCCCGGTTATCAAGACCCGGCACGGGAGGCTTCAAAAGCTTTGCATTGAACTCACGACCGGATGGAGGCCTTTTCTGCCCTGCAGCTCTCCAGTCCCCGGGCCCCCAGGTCTTTCCTGTCGATCCGACACAATAGCCTGCATCTTCGAGCAAGTGTGTAAAGACTGGGTATTGTGGTCGAAGGGTGCCATAGAGCACCCCTCCTTCCTGAACCTGCCAGGCCTGACGACCCGTCAGTACAGCGCTACGCGAAGGTGTACAGGAAGGCGAAGCACAAAAGGAATGGTTGAAGCGCACTCCTTGCCGCTCGACCTGATCATTAGCCGGAAGCCGCAGGGCATTGTTGCGAGTGGCAAATGCACCTGACCAGGAACGGTCATCCGCAATGGCAAACAGAATATTTGGCCGCGAGTTTTGGGCCATCAAAGCGGGCGCAACTGTTTGTAGAAATCGTCGTCGCGTCTGCATTAATGCTTTTGGGCCAGCAAGTGTAGCCGCAGAAGGTCTTTACCGTAGTCGTTACCATTCGGAGTGCGCACAACGATGTGGATGTGATCGTGGTTCGGTGCACGCGGATTCTTCGAAAATGGCGTCAAGCCCGCTGGGCGTTGGTGATCAAATTCGATCAACAAAACCGGGCTATGGATGCGGTAATAGTAAACTCCCTCCGCTTCCGTCCCGCCGATCCATGCAAAGTGGGTCTTGTCCAGATGCTGTTTCACCTCTTCCATCTTTACCCTGGCGTGCCCGGCATCCATGTTGTCGATCATCAGGCCTATCAGCTTCAGCAATTCCTGCCTCCGCGCGGCGTCCAGATCTTTGGCTGGCACCCCGGCGTATGGAATCACAACGTTATCTTTGAAGGCTTCTGTCAGGTTGTTGTTGTCGGTCTTTACCGGATCGAGCAGAGCCTTCTTGCGCTGTTCTTCATTGAGCGCCAGCATGAACTTCAAACCAGCAGCCTGTTCTTCCTGAAGAATTTTGATGCCTTTGTACTTACCGCTGGTGGCAATCACGGGCTCGGAGCCGATAAAGAACGGGCTCATCACCACCTGATCCCCAAGGATGAAGTAGTTGATGATCAGGTGGTGACCATCCATCTGAAAGCCCCAAGGCTTGGTGGCAGACGGCTCGCCCAGGATCGTAATCCAGTAGGCCCATTCGCCATAGCGCGGCAGGTTACCGGTGAGTTCGCCCAGCGTCTCATTCAGCCGCATGATGTCTCGCGAGAGCTGCAAGCCCTTTGCGCTCAGCCCGGCCTTCATAATGCCGAAAGCAGCTTCGCGTTGCTTGTCGCTCATATCGGCAAAGCCCATCCCCTGACGAACATAAAAATCCTGGTTCATCCACTTACGCCATTCGATGTCATCCACGGGGAACTGCGTCTTCTTGCGCTGCTCCTCATTCAGAGTGCCCAGAAAAGCCTTGGCCGCCTTCAGCACTGGTGCCGTAGAAACCCCGGTGGAGCGGATCTGGAAGAGGTTTGGCTCAACTGTGCCATTGGCGGTGATGCCACGAAAGCCTTCTCCCAGATTCGCCTTGCGCTCTGCCGCTTGAGACCGTTCCAGCTTTTCAGTGGCCCAGTCCTTCTGCTGCGTATAAGCAAGGAAAATCAAGGATGAAGCGGCAAATAGGAGCAATGTACGAGGATTCATGGCGAATCTCGTCACTATATCAATCTGCGATCAGGCTGCGAACGCCAACCCCGATGTACCAGTCAGCAGCGCTGGGCTCAAACGGCTTCATAGTTGCCATATACTGCAATGCGTTTTCTTCGGTTAGGCAAAAGATTGCGATGAAGCCTGCGCCATTTTGGGCCTCGGTGACAGTCAGGTCTGAGTTGTTTGCTTCTCCGCCCAGAAATCTGGAGAGGGGTCGCATCAGGTCGCCCCAAAGCCCCTCACCGTCCCGAAACTTTCTCAGATATGTGAGCATCCCCGAGCCGTCAACAAGCATGACTTCATCCTTGGCAACGCCGCTGTGAAGCAGTGCCTCGTATGCTTGCCTGGCTGCGGCGAGAGTGGAGAAAGTCGCGATTGTGTAGTCGATAGGATGGAATACGCCCAGAGAAGCTTCAGACGTTTTGAAGAATGTGGATAGGTCGCCCATAGTGTTGCATTAGAGGCAACTGCACGCAGACGGCCAAACCTTCGCTAGACAGAGGGGGCAGCAATATCGCTTATACCGACGGCCCGGAGTCAGCGGCGATATATCGTCAGATTTGACCAGGCTTCAGGATGAGGCGCATGTTGTTTGTCGATTTCGACTTCGTGGCCAGCCTCAGGTAGAGGCCCGAGGATTTGAGGCGTTCCCGATCAGGATCAGAGAGAGTCAGGGTGCCATCAATGGTCTTGAAATCCCGGTTGGCAAATACGGCGATAACCGGGCCGTTTTCCTCTTTGTCCTTGCGATGCAAAGTCAATGCAAGGATATCTCCGGCGGGCAGGCCAGTTGCAGCGATTGAGTAGCTGAGCTCCCCGGTGGAAGGGTTGAGGCTGAATTTCGTCTGCAATGCAGAATTGTTGGCTTGCCAGTGAATTGGGGAAAGCTTGTCGAGAGCTGGCGTACGGGCTGGGGCGCGGCGATGGTGGGTTGCGCTCTCAAAAACGTAGCTGTAGCCGACAAGTTTGGCGTCATCAAAAGGCCGCCCAAAGAGCTCAACGGCAACAGGCAGACCGTCAGCAGTAAAACCTGCAGGCATTGTAATCGCGGGGAATCCGGTTGTGGCGCTGAGCTGACAAGTAGAACCCAGAGCGGCTTCGTTGATTCGCGCTACCTTGCGGCGCAGCGTCGGGTAGGCAAGCACATCCACTTTGTTGTCGGCCATAGTCTTGAGAATCAGTTGCTGCAAAGCGGCACGCTTGGCCAGGGCTAGCTTGTAGTCAATTGAATCGCGGCCTTTGCCGCTAACCCGGGCTCGCATTACAGTCTCCAGTGAGACGTGGATCAAGCCACCGCTTACGATCTCATCGAGAGAGTGCACTGGAGCATTTGGCTGAGCGGCAAGATAAGCGGCGAGATCTTCTTTGAATTCGAGAGCAATCACTGATGCCCCGTCGATTGCCGCGACTAGCTCAGGCAGCGGCACAGGAACAGGCACGGCACCCAGCTTCTTCATTTCCTCGATTGCGGCGCGAACCAGCTTGATCACTTCAGCATCGTCACTGGCATCTCCGAAGAGGGGTTCGAGGATGCCGATGCGAAGATCCTTCAGCGATGCAGTTTGAAGAGCCGCGGTGAAATTCGGCCTCTGCTGGTTGGGCCCAAGCCTGGTGGCCAGATCAGCGGGATCCTCGCCTACAGTGGCATCGAGCACCAGCGCCAGATCGACTGTCGTGCGTGCAAGCGGGCCACCTGTGTCCTGGGTTGTCGACAGAGGCACAATACCTGCGATGCTCGAGAGTCCTTTGGTCGGGCGCAGGCCTACCAGGTTGTTCACAGCGGCAGGAATGCGAATCGATCCGCAAGTATCAGAGCCCATACCAACTGCAGCGTAGCTGGCAGCGATTGCCGCGCCAGTACCACCGCTAGAGCCACCGGGGTTGCGAGCGGGGTCATAGGGATTGAGAGTTTGACCGAAGGCGGAACCAACAGTTGTAATCCCTGACGCCAGCTCATGAAGGTTGGATTTGGCGATGATGACGGCGCCAGCTTCGCGGAGTTTCTTTACCTGATGAGCATCCGTCGCTGGAGTGAAGCCAAGCAGTGCAAGGGTACCCGCAGTGGTGGGCATGTCAGCGGTGCCATAGTTGTCCTTTACGATCACGGGGACTCCATGCAAGGGCCCACGAGCGCCTTTAGCGGCACGTTCGCGGTCCAGCGCTTCTGCTTCCTTCAGGGCATTCGGATTGATGGTAATGATCGCGTTGAGACGAGGGCCGCGCTGATCAAATGCGGCAATTCGGTCGAGGTAAGACTGTACAAGTGCCTTAGAGCTAGTCCGCCCTTCAGTCATGGCTTTTTGCTGAGCCGCGATAGTGGATTCAGCAACTTCGAAGGTCTGGCCCTGAAGGGTCAGGAGAGCACAAAGCAGCAGCGCCGCAGTCGATTTCATTAGGTAATGTTAGCGTTAATAATCGATGCCGATACTTTGCCTGGAAGGCCCAAGCGCCGTAGGAAAGAGCAGCACTGCGCGCTACCTCGCCGAGCATCATGCGGCAGTCCACATTCCTGAAGTCAATCTACTCTTCCAGCGGCCCGAGAACCCGAGCCCATATTGGTACTACGAACGACAACTCGAGCGCGTCCAGATTGCCAGAAGCTATCCCCGGGAGAAGTTGGTGATTCTCGACAGCGATCCTTTTCAGCCGGTCTGGTATGACTTTTTATTCCCGTCAATTAGCAGTTTGAACTATGAGACAGTACTCAGCTTTTATCGATCCAGGCTTGAGCGGATGGAGTTGGTTTGGCCTGACCGCTATGTAGCTCTAACCGCGCCAAGAGCGGAATTACAGAAGCGCAAAGACGGGGACCCAAAGCAGAAACGCAGAAAGTTTGAAGCTCATCTGGCTCTTGTGGATTTCCTGCCCTGGTACTTTGACAAGTTGGATGGCGCAGCACCGGGCCTTGTCGTCCCGCTTCAGGCAGAGACCATCGAAGGAAATGCGCAGGTAGTACTTGAGGCCAGTTCCAGCCTTGGGGTTGCTCCAGACGGAGTTCGAGTTTTTGATGAGATCGCGAAGTGGATTCGTGACAGATCAACGCACGGATTTGCGAGTTTTGAGAGCGGCCAGCGTTAGTCCGGCGGCAACCAGAAGGCAAGTCTGGGGTTCCGGTGCAGGCACATATACGGTATCCAGCACAGTGAAGTCGCCATCGTCGGTTCCCGCATTCACGTGGTAGTCGACGTAAGTAAAAGGTGTGTCAGAGATGAAACCAAAGAAGTTGGGGGCACTGGCAAATGGGAGACCAACAAAGGAGTCGCCATTGGAGAATCGAAAAACCGGTATGTCGCCGAGCGTTGTATAAGGGCCCGCATCGAAGGCGATGGCGGTTGCAGGACTACTCAGAGTAGTGCGGAGGTAGCCATCGGTTGCGCCGAGCAGCCCAGCCTCAGTGGGCGGCCCTACCAGACAGCCAGAGACTGAGCAGTAGCCAAAGTTGTTCTCGTAGAGGTACCCATTGCTGGGTCCGGCACTGATGCCTTCAAAGAGTACGCCGTCAACCAAGAGGCCTGAGCTATAGGGCCCGCCGGGGCTCGCGACGTTAAAGGTGATGGTGTGGATAGGCGTAGCGGCAGCGCTGGCCCAGGTTGCATAGTCTGTGTATGAGACGACTGCAGCTGTTGCAGGAAAGGCAGCAATGAGAGTGAGGGTGAATGCGAGTTTGTTCATGTGAGGTGCTCCAAACTGTATTGCGCATGCAGTGCAAAACGGGGGTCACGAATTCTTGCTGCTCGTCTTTGTTATTCTTGCTCGCATGATGCATGTCTCAAATCTGGTAGCCGCTGCCTGGAATTTGTGTGCCAGGTAAAGTATCACGGAGGATGTTGTTTATGGCGCCTTTAGCGCTAGCCAAGGGAGGCGAAATGAAACTGAGCATGCATCAATTCACTTCAGCGGGAGCTGGATACCAAAAGTCGCTCGAAGGCTGGGCCAAGGCAGGTATTCGGCTGGTTGAGCCTTCCTCCAATTTGCTCGATGATTTTCTGAAAACTGATTCGCTGGCCAGCGCCAAACGGGTTTTGAGTGATAACGGTTTGAAGGTGGTTTCAGGCGCAGTCGGCACCACCGGCCTTTGGGAACCCAATCCGAAATTCGCCGAAAACCTTGAGGCGTTCAAGAAACGCTGCGAGCAGTTCGCAGAACTCGGAGCACCACTGGTCTATTCTCCTTGTGCAACTTCTGCGAAGTTCAATCTTGACGACTATACGAGGAGCCCTGAACGAATCCGCAAAGTGGCTGAAGTTGCCAAGCAGTTTCAATTGAAAGTGGCTGCGGAGTTTGTGAGGACTTCAACGTTCATGGCGTCTTTGCCCACGGCCCTGCGGCTGCATCGGGAAACGGCACACCCGAATTTTGGCATTCTCTTTGACTGCTATCACTTCTGGTCTGGCCCGAGCAAGATGGAAGATCTGAACATGATTCGGCCGGGGGAGATCATTCATGCCCATTTGAACGACACCCAGGACCTGCCTCGTGAATTACTCGACCTGCAGTCGAGAGTAGTGCCAGGAGATGGCGTTGCCCCTCTGGCAAAGATTCTGCGCAAGCTGGTGCAGAAGGGTTATGCAGGGCCGATTTCGGTAGAGCTCTTTCTCGCCCGGTATCAGCAGGCGGATCCTTATGAGATGGCCAAAGAGATCAGGATGAAGTCGCAGAACTTGTTCAAGAAGGCCAAGGTTTAGCGGCGGCGCTTCAAAAAGAAGACAAGCAAGGTGCCAGAGGCAAGACCGGCAAACGTAGAAGGCTCAGGTACTGCGGCAACAAAGCCGATGTCAACAAACGACTGGACTGTGGTCTTACTGATAAAGGAGGGGCTGTTCAGCCAGCCAGTCATGAGTTCGTACCTCATGTCGCCCAGCGCGCTCACACGGCCTGTGTTGCCTGCGCCACCATCGACTTCATCCCAGTGCCCATTCGCAGTGCCGCTGCTTCCGCCTAGTTCAACCGGGACATATGCTGCACCCGGTAAGTTGAACTCAGTACGATAAGCAGCCAGCGCATTTGCACCTGTGTATTGGCCCGTGCCATCCACATAAACGTTGTTCTGATTCCACAAGGTGCCAAAGCCCATCACGTGGGCCATCTCATGCAGTATTACGGTAGAAAGGGTGCCGTTTGATTCAAGATTGGTAAGGTCAGCAGTATCAAATTGCATCGAGCCGTTGGCCGCGAGCCAAAAGCCGGCTCGAGACACTACCGAACCTGGCCCAGCCGAGCCAAGCGTCCCGCCCACTCCATCAATCGCAGCGCCAGACGCGGTGATGGTGAGTGGCGACATGTTGATTCCAGTACGGTAGCTCGGCAAGAGAGACATCCAGGTGTTTGCCGCAGAGGTGAAGATGCTTTGCTGAGAAGAGCTGAGCCCACCGCCGAAATTCACATTGATCACGAATGAAGACGCCAGAGCGGGCGAAGCCAGAGAAATCAGGGCGGCCAGAGTGAAAAACTTTGATATCCGGGTGAAAGGCTGAGGCATGGAATCTAGCTCTGAGCGTACTAGCCAATCGAGACTTGAGCAATAAGTAGAAGGCCTTAGTTTGTCGCTGAGTCCACAGGTGATAATCGAAGGACGCAGATGACGACACCTAAGCCAATTCGCCTCGTGGTTGCAGGCGCTGGAGTGATGGGACAGGCGCAC
Organism: Acidobacteriota bacterium; assembly: GCA_026394095.1. Taxonomy (GTDB): domain Bacteria; phylum Acidobacteriota; class Terriglobia; order Bryobacterales; family Bryobacteraceae; genus Bryobacter. Next base: position 12,223 of record JAPKYY010000832.1, read on the forward strand.
ATTCAGCGGATTCTGATGGAGCCTGAGGCGCAACTGGCAGGTATAGTCGATGCTGCGCCGGTCGTAGCGGATCAGGCGAAGCTCCTCGGCGTAGCCTGGACCCCAGATCTTGAGACCATGCTGCGGCAGGTGAATCCCGATGGCGTAGTGATCGCGCTCCCCAATCAATTGCACTTCGCAGCCTGCAGGGCTGCGATTCGGGCTGGAGTGGCGACGCTGCTCGAGAAGCCGGTTTGCGATACGGTCGAAGAAGCGCTGCAACTGGCTATAGAAGCGGAGAACCTGGATGTGCCGGTGCTGGTTGGGCATCACCGGCGCCACAGCCCGATCCTGAAGACGGCCAGGCAGATTGTCGACTCAGGCCGCCTGGGCAAGATCACAGCGGTGAATGGAGTGTGCTGGTTTCTGAAACCAGCAGATTACTATTCAGGTTCCGGTTTCTGGCGGCGAGAATCCGGCGGTGGGGTAGTGATGATCAATCTGGTGCATGCGATCGATGACCTTCGCAGCCTCTGCGGTGAGGTCGAAAGCGTGCAGGCGACATCATCGAATCGAGCGCGTGGCTTCGCAGTAGAAGACACAGCCGGTATCATTCTGAAATTCCGAAGTGGTGCCGTCGGGACGCTCACCGTTTCTGACGCGAGCGCAGCTCCGTGGAGTTGGGAACTCACCTCAGGAGAGAACAAAGCCTTTCCTCGGACGGACCAGTTCTGCTACCTGATTGCAGGAATGGAGGGATCATTGTCTATCCCGCAACTGGATGTCTGGTCTCACGGACAAGGCGGCCATTGGCAGACACCGATTCATTTCGAGAGAAGCCAGCACCTGGGCGGAGATCCGCTGGTGTACCAAATGCGTCACTTCTGCGAAGTAGTGAGACGCAAGTCAAAGCCTTTGCTCGATCTGAGGGGCGGGGCGAAAACACTTGAAACCACCCTGGCAGTGAAGCAGGCCGCCGCCACCGGACAAAGCGTCTTTTTGCTGCCTTGAATTTCTTTACTTGGCGGGCGGCGTGAATTCCGGCCGCGTTGCGAATTTGTCGTCGGTTGGGAAGTCTTTCGGAACTTTCTGAGTGACTTTGCCGGTGGCGACCCATTCGGTTCCGCGCTGGAAGGTGGCGATAAAGCCTACGGAGTTGAGCGCTGCGCGGTCGTGGCCGAGGATGGTGTGGAAAATACGGCCTTTCTCGAAGCTGAGGGTCATCAGCGCAGGTTCATCGCGGCCGGTGCCTTTGTTGGCTGGATCAGAATAGGCGGTTGCGAGAACATGCATATTCGTACCGGGGCCACGCATGCGGGCATAGAGTTCATCGCCAACGTGCATCCATTCGGCAGGAAGGCCTTTGGTGATGGGGTGCTTCGTGTCGCGGTGAACGAGCTTGTAAGGGAGGCGGGCGCCGTGGCTGCCTGCTTTGCCGGGGGAGGGGTCTGCTTCGAGCTTGCCATCTTTGTAGAACCAGTAGGGGCCGTCCTTCTCGGTACGGTTTCTCCAGCCGCCGACACCGATCATCTGGTTGTAGGCCTTCCACTCGGGGAAGGCGTTGTCAGCCGCGTGGAATATGACGACGCCACCGCCGCCAGCGACATATTTTTCAAATGAGGCTTTCAGTGAGTCGGGCCAGCGATCGTCGGGTGCGTCGTAGTTCAGAACTACGGCTTTGTACTGGCTGAAGTCTGGTTTGAAAGTAGAGAAGTCCGCACCTTTTGGTGGGGCCGTGACAACGTCGACGGTGAAGAGGCCAGTCTGATCGAGCATCTTCTTGAGATAAGGAGTTGTCTCCTGCCAGGCGTGGTAGGGCCCGCCCTGTTCTCCGTCGAGAAGCATGATCCTGATTGGGGGAGCAGCGGTGAGAAAGGATGCTAGGGCGAGGAAGGAGATTGCTAGTCGCATGGTTATCTGACGGACAGTCTATCGCGAAAGGGTTTGGGCAAAACAGGCTCTAGACGGTGCAGCTCCAATCAGTTGCTGTAGCGTGCGCCCGCCCATCAAAGGATCATCTAAATGGGCGGGCGCGTGGGTACACGTCTGGCTTTGGTGTTTTTTAACGTATCAAGCAGGATGTCAAAGAGCTGGCCCGGCGTTGTTTTGGACTGTCCCGGGCGGGGGTTGAGGGTGGTTGTTGGACGCTGTGTTAAGCAGCGAAGGATAAACGGTCCCGGATGAATTTGGTTTCGTTCCTGCGTTTTTTGTCATTGATGGACTGGAGGCGGCAGAGGGTGCGCTGGAAGAGATTGGCCAGGCGGAACTCGTGGGCTTGCTGGCGGGCGAAGGAGGGTTGGGTGATTTCAGCGGCCGGGGTGGGTTCGGAGTTGGCAATGACGGAGTCAATGGCATTGTTTAGCCGCAACTGGATGAGTTCGGCGATGCGCTTGCGACGCCAGGCGGCGTCGAGGCTGGATTTGAATTTGCCTTCGCGGGTTTTGGGGCCAGTGCACTTTTTGGCAGTGGCGCGGTTGGCGGCCAGGGCCGCTTCGGACATGGTTTTCCTGCGTGGCAGCGATGCTTCTTGCGCATCCACGATCGATGGTTCGTCAGCAATCATTTGTTCTTCGTTCATGGGATTACTCCTTAGGAAAAACTAGCAGGCGGCTTGGCGGGTTTAATGTTCAGGCTGGGATAGTAGCTTTTAGAATCAGTTGGTTAGGGTCAAAAGATTTTTGAAAATTGTTGTGACTCGAAAAAGCTTCATCTTCGGTTTGCTGATTGCGGGGTGGCTGAGCACAGTGTAAATCTCCATTCCTGAACCACACACTTCATAGAACAGTGGCGCTATTTTCGCAATCTCTCCATGAAGACTGGCCTTTACGGGAAGCCTGTGGATGTTGTTCCCGCTACGCTGCGTTCTCTTGCCGAAGATTTGGACGACTTGAAATCCATTGCCGAGAGGGCGGCTGGCCTAGTTGGGCTCGTGCCGGATTTTGATTCGCAAGTTGACCTAGTAAAGTCGGCTCGCATTGCTTTCTAGGTTTACCCTTTGGCTGTTTGGGTGCCCACTTTGAAGAGCAGTTGCTCAAGCTGAGAGACGAGCCTCGTTCGCTGCTCCGCACTGAGTGCATCGAGGTTCTGTTGCCGCCACCGGACGGCGGGAAGTCGATCTACTCCGGCAATATCAATCCCCTGCCAGTCCGGCTCTCCGCGCTCAAAGCTGATCAGGAAACGGCGGTGGCTGTCCGGCATTGCGCCGACTATGGCATCGATCAGGTTTTCGCGTGTCTGAAGCAGTTCCTCTAGAGGCACAAGCTCGGAGGTCATGCCCACAAATCCGCGATGGAATTCTTCCTCGATGTTCTTTCGTCTTGGTGCGAGAATCTCTGCCATTGGCCGGTTGTGGCTTATCAGGTAGATCAGAAAGGCAACGCGCAATTTATCGTTGATGCCTTCTTTGGCAAGCAGGTCACGAACGTCGAACAAGTCTCGTAGATGTTGACGGTCGAGAGCCGCAACGATTTTGCCTGCATAAAGGTCTGCGAACGATACGCATTGCATTTCGGCGAAACCAAACGCATCTTCCACGGAAGCAGAAACACTGCGAAGCTCGGGTTCGTAGACGCAACCTCGCAGGACTGGTGTAACTTCTAACTTGACCTGCGCATAGCCCTCACGGATGAGGAGCTTGGTGATGGGCATTCTCAGGATGCGTCAGGGTCGGTTCTATCTGCGAGACCCGGAGGATGTTGCGAATGCGCCCGGCAATCCGCTTCATTGCGGCGTCTATGTCTGCAAGCGACACTTGCCGCGATGCTACCGGAAGGTAGGTGAGGTCGATGTCTACCGACAGACGGGGCATGTCGCGTATAAATAGATTGATTGCTGTTCCACCTTTGAGTGCGAAGCACGTTTCTTCGGCAACGAATGGCAGAATTCTAACCAGCAGAGACACCTGGGCTCGAAATGTATCGTTAAGCGCCATCGAGATCCTCTGGCACGGTGATCTGGTAGGCTGCGTTCAGCTTGCCACCCCGAACCAGCATCCGCTTTCCTGTGCCAAGATCGATAAGCGTCTTGTTGATTCGCTTAAGCCATGCGTGTCTGTGGCGGTCGGCAAAGAAGAAGAAGAGCCGTTTCACCTTCACGCTGCGGCAATTGATCAACAAATTCTCAAGGCGGCGCGGACTTAGGTTAGCGAGCCCTTCGACCAGCTTATCCACCTGATGGAAAGTCTCGTGTTCGGGCAATTCATCCAGGAGTTCCAGTAGGGCGCGCTCGGGTGAGGAGAGCCTGATTTTCCATCCCCACTGACCCCACTGCATGGTGACGAGATCAGATGGAAGTGGATTAACGTCCAGGCCTGAGTTGTTGAATGTATCGGGCGGGACATTATCTTCGAGCTGTTTTTCGGGGATGCGGAAAGTGCGCTGGCTATTGTGATATACGAATTGAACATCCAGGGGCAGCTTTTGCAGCCATGCCGGTGGATGCTTTGGGCCATAGAGATGTACTTTGTTGGTTTCGTGCGTGAGGTAGTGTGCGAAGCCCTGTGTTTCCAGGGCGGTACGCCCGCCTACGGTCAGATTTTGGCCAAGAAGTGTTTGGAGGGAGATCACTACCTGTTGCCAATTGAGGGAGCCTCTTTTTCGCCGGTAAACCTGCCGGGCAGGCTGTTCCAGCCAACCGGCGCTTATGTAGTGGCTGCGCAGGGAGGTTGAGTAGTGGTGTTGGCTGAGCCAGTTGGCGTCAACCACTAGCCCCTCAGGCAGAAGGCGCTCCAGTTGGTTTAGCTTTCTCTCATTTTGCACAGCCATGATTTGCAAATTAGCAGATTGTTAAACCATTGTCCAGTTTACGATTACTGCTAGATGCTCAATATAGCTGAGCAAAAGTGAGTAATTCTAAACCTTCGTAATCGGCCGCCGGATTTGAACTTAGCGCTGAAACGGATTCGCGGTGCCTAGAGCCTGGCTGAGTCCGGGTGAATTTGGGGGTGGTGCGGGTGTAGAGTCTGTCGCCAATTCCAATTCCCAATTCCAGCGCGACGGCGAGAAATAGACTAGGAAGAAAGGCAAAAACGAAGAGTTGTCCCCAGTCTTATTCGTGGCTGTTTGTCTCAACCAAAGGGTGCGTCATAGGCGGTCCCCTTCCTCTCTTCCTGTCCCATTCCCCCCTTCGCGTCCTCAGCCGTCCCTCCCGAGAATTTCTCAAAGCCTCTGGCTTGTTGGCGCGTTGTGGGTTGTGGACTAACTATGAGATTCTGAAGGCCTTTGGGGCCCCGGGACGCTTTAGTCTGACAGCTTTCTCGCACCCCAAGCAACGCAATCCAGCCAAGCTCCAAGATTTTTTCTTATTCAAAAAGCTGCCAAATCTGCCGATAGGAGATAGAAGAATGAAGCGTTTATTATTCATTGCTGCCTCCGCCCTGCTATTGGCGCAAGTGCAGCTATCAGCGCAGGCTCAGCTACCGGTTTTTCTGGATCAGACAACCGTTGAAGATGTGAGGTTAAGCCTTGCTCCCAGCGACTGGGCGGCTCTTAAGGCGAACTATCTCGACAACACCTTCTATCCGGCTGACTTTGAATGGCGTGGGCAGAAGTTGGCACAGGTGGGCATTCGCAGCCGTGGCCGTGGTACCCGGTCTGCAGTGAAACCTGCCCTGCGGATTGATTTCAGCAGATATGTATCGTCGCAGCGATTCCAGTCGATGAAGAATCTCTCCATTGAGAACCTGGAACAAGACCCACCGATGGTGCGCGAGTACTTGAGCATGGCGCTCTTTCGAAGGGCTGGCCTTGCCGCGCCCAGAGAAGTCTACATTCACATGTACGTAAACGGTGAAGATCTTGGCCTGCAGCTGGCAATGGAATACATCGACAAGGTCTTTCTGAAGAGTGCGTTAAACGAAGACCAGGGAGACCTGTATGAGTATTCCTGGGTAGACGTGTGGAATTGGAATCCGCGCGGCGACCTGGATTCGAACTATGCTCCTGAGCCTTTTGAGCTCAAGACCAAC
>JAPKYY010000771.1 GCA_026394095.1 Acidobacteriota bacterium
GCAGAAATCTCACAAACCAAACCCTTCAGTTGTCGCGAGGAAGACGTCTTTCTAAACCTGGCGCGAAGTTATGAATACCTTTTGCAGGGTTTGGGAGAGCTTTTCAAAGCTCAAAACATCTCGACGACCCAGTACAACATCCTGCGAATCTTGCGCGGTGCAGGCGAGGCTGGCCTGAATTGCACGGAAGCCGCGCAACGCATGATTTCTCACGATCCGGACATTACACGTCTTTTGGACCGTCTGGAAGCTCGCAATTTGATCGAGCGTTCTCGTTCGGCGACAGACCGCCGGGTTGTCATGGTAAAGATCACCCAGGCGGGGCTCGATTTGCTGCAGCAACTGGATCAGCCGCTGCTTGACCTTCATGCCGCTCAGATGGAGCGTTTGAATCCCGAGCAGTTAGAAGAACTGATCGGGTTGCTGGAACTGCTGCGTCCTTAGAAGCAGCGCCCCAAAACAAGAAACCGCCCCAAAACAAGAAACCGCCAGAGCGAGGAGCTCAAGCGGTTTTCTTTGCAATTGTGCTTGCGGTAAGGGGGCGGACTGCCAATTGCGGGCAACGCCTCCCGGGATGTGTTTATGCGGGCTTGGCTTATGCCGTGACGAGCATGTCGTCGAAGCTTTCCTGGCCCATAGCCTGATTTTTGTCGGCGATTTCCTGGCATGTGATGCAGAAGGCCGCCCACGGCACAGCGTTTAAGCGCTTGGGGCTGATGTCTTCTTCGCAGTGCATGCAGACACCGTAGGAACCATCTGCGCAGCGCAACAGCGCAGCGCGGACATTCCTGAGCAGGGCACTGTCGCGATCGAGATTGCGAATGGCGAGTTCGCGCTCGGCAGCGTGTTGTACTTCGTCGAGGGCATCGGGGCTCTTTTCGATTTCGATCCCTTCACGATTTACAATCACTTTGAGCAGTTCGGCCTGCTTCTTTTCGAGAGTGTCCTTCAATTTGTTGAGTTCTGACTTTGTCATTTTGTTTTTTTCCTTTTCGTTCTTTTACCTAGTGGAAAGCGCTGTTTGCGCTCAAAAAAATCTTAGTGGTCGATGCTCATATCGAATTAAGCCACAATAATCTTAACCTTATGTCAAATCCGCCGGAATCACTTTGCAAGATGATTGCTATCGCGATGCTGGAGGTTGCCGTTAGCGTCCTCCACGACGATTGCGATGCTGCGAGGCAGGTTGCCATTTACTTCCCAAGGCCTTAAAAGCACACACAATTCCTAACGGACGCTTATGCTGGGCGCGGGCTGTCAAACGACTTCAAGGAAGTATAACACGGCTGTCAAGCCCCAGTTGCTGTCTAATTTAGAAATACTGAAGAATTTTTCGTCTTCGATATAGACGCGTCACGGGACTTGAATTTGGGTCAACAGCGTGAAGAATTTAAAGATCTGGCTCCGAAAACCGGGAGCAGCCTACACGATTTCAGATACATAGTGTAAACGTCTGCCTTTGGTTATCGGTTTTTTTTCTGAGACCGTTAGTCTTTATTTCTTTCAGATGCAAAATAGCCAGAATGTGTTGCTTGAATTATCGAATTGAGATCAGGGTGAAGACCAGAGACAGATTGCGTCCGTCGTTGGGCGGGCGCACGGTCTTGGACGCTTCGAGGTCCAGAACCAGAGATTCGGCCCCTTGCAAGCGCTGCGGTAGCGGGACGCGGATCTCAACATCGCCGGGATTGATTTTTGCTGTGTGGATTAGCGTTCCGGCGCAGAGGATCTTGAGTTCCAGGCTCCCCAGGCTCGCTGGAGCATAGGCTTTCAGGGTGATCTGGGCATCCTTCGCAAATGGCCCGCCCACACGCACAGAGCCCTTACCGGAAAGCCAGCGATGCCCGTCCTCGATACCGTACCAGCCAGAGAGAAATTGTGGATTGAAGATGGGGTCTCCGGCCAGAATTTCTGGCGAAAATCCAGTGGAGAGATTTAATGCGCGACCGCGTTCCCATTCCCGGGTCACGTCCCGCAGCACCGATCCATTGAAGTGGTAAACGGTGACTGCTTCTTTTTCGAAGGCGATTCTTGCTGTTTCAGGAGCTACGGTCAGTGGGTTCCCCGCAGGTTTTGAGCCTGGGACGAGACGGATGTTTTGGGCGCTGATCAGGCGGAGCGCTTCGTCGGCAAGAGCACTGTCATAGGTGCTCTCGGTGATCCCGTCTACCAGAATCAGTTTTCCGGGATGAGTTTGCACGGCATACTGAAGTCCGCGAATGAGGGGGCGAATCGGCGCGGTGCGCTCCAGGTACCATTCGAAAGTTGCCTGCTGCACGATAAAGCTTGGCACGATATACAGAATGAGCAGCAGTGAGGCGGGTTTCGGAAGACGAATCGTGAAGACCCCGAGAACAATCATGATTCCAATTGAGGCGCTGGCCAGATAGTAATCCGTGCGATGGTCTCGCAGCGGCAGCATGGGGCCGATTAAGGCCATGCTCATCAAAAGGCCGAAGAGAGGCAGGAAGTCCCGCCGCCAGCTTCGCCAGACTATAAAGCCGAGCACTGCCGGAGTGAGAAGCCAGTTGGAGGGAGCAACCAACCAGGCCCAGTCAGGGCCGAAATTCTCAATACGGACTGCTGCAAAAAGCCATTGCCAATAGATTGCGATCGATTCAAAGAGACTGAGGTCGAGGAAGATACGGTATGCCGGAGCATCCTTCGCCTTGGGGATCCAGAAGAGGTGCGCTGCCGTAAACAGAAGGGCAGGGACGAAGAAAGGCAATGCCAGGCGCCACTTGCTTCGATCGAGAAGCAGAGCCCAGGCCAGAAGCACTGCAGGGAAGACGATTATGCTCTCGAGTGCCCCGAAGCCTAGCAGATAGCAGATCCAGGTGCCAGCCAGCCATTTGCGTTCATTGGACTCGGCGTAGCGCAAGAAACAGTAGAATGCACCCAGGAAAAGTGCAGAGAGCAAAATCTGGTTGAAAGCAGATAACCAGGCCATTGCCACGCTGAGCCCAAAATTGAGGCTCCAGAGAGCGGATGCCCAAACACCGGCTGACAGGCTGCCAGACAGGCGCTTGACCACCAGCACCAGCAAAATCTGCGCTACGGCCAGGATTCCGAACTCAAAGATTCTCATTGGCAGCGATTCCAGGCCGAAGGTCCTCTCAAAGGCGAGGAAGAAGAGCCGTTCGCTTAGTGTCCGAATGGTTCCCTGGGCCATCGGGCTGAAGAGCGCATGCCAAAGATCAGAAACGTTGAAAATACCAAGCCCCAGACCAAGCCAGGCGAAATCATCGTTCAGGAACCAGATTCTGAAGCTCCGGCGGTAGAGGTAAATAGACATCAAAACCGGAAACAGCATGGCGGCGTAATGTTTCAAACGATTCTCAGGCATGAACCTTTCTATTTTGGCATCCCGATGATTGTGGGAAACTCATTTCACGGGCTGATGCATAAAATTGGTCGTTATCAAGTGGAGCACGAACTCGGGCGCGGAGCCATGGGAATCGTGTATCGCGCCTTCGATCCGGCAATTGGACGCAGAATCGCCATCAAGACAATCCGTCTCGATGAACTTGGCGATGATCAGGCCAGGGCTATCCTGCGCGAGCGTCTGATGCGTGAGGCTCAGTCGGCCGGGATTTTGTCTCACCCGAATATCGTTACGATCTACGACATCTCGGAAGACGAAAACAACGCCTACATCTTCATGGAATATGTAGAAGGCGCCACACTCGACAGCTTCTCGCGTGGCCTCCCGGTCAGTGATCTGCTCTCAATTCTTGAACAGGCTGCCGAGGCTCTCGACTACGCACACCAGCGCGGAATCATCCACAGGGATATCAAACCCGGGAATTTGATGTTGAGTGGGACGCAGCTGAAAATTACCGACTTCGGTATTGCCCGGCTGCAGCATCGGGACTCGACTCAAAGCGGAAGTCTCATTGGCACTCCCAGCTACATGAGCCCGGAACAAATCGCCGGCGGGGCAATTTCTGGCGCAGCCGATCAATACGCTCTTGCAGTGGTTGCCTACGAATTTCTGGCCGGAGTGAAGCCTTTTGAGACGGATAATCTCGCCAATCTGCTTTACCGGATTACACAGATGCCGGTGCCTCCAGTGGCCCGGTTGAATGCTGCTACCAATCAGGTGCTGGCGCGTGCGCTGTCGAAGGCTCCTGAGCACCGTTACCCGAACTGCGCGGCCTTTGTTGGTGCTCTGGAGCATGGTCTTGGCCTTGAAGCTCCGCGGCATACTCCGCAGCGCGAAGCCAGCGGAGATGAACCAACCATGCACGTGGCGGGTATCGAAGTTCCCGCCGAGCCGGTGGTAGACCCACCGAAGCTTGTCCCGCTAAATCTTCCTCCACCTCCTCAACCGTCGCGCTGGAAGCCGGTGGCTGCAACGCTATTCAGTGCTGCCTTAATCGCAGGGCTCTTGTGGTTCAGTTTTGGGCGAGACACATCCACGCCTGTCCCTACTAACGTTCCACCTGTGGAAAACACAGGCGATAAACCCAGCCCTATGGGCCAGAAGGTGGACGCCCCGCTAGTGAAAGCCGAGCCTGTTCCAGAAGAGAATGCCCCGGTTGAGACGAAGCCGATTGCAACAAAACCGTCCAATGAACCCTTCGATGTGGAAGCGCATCCGGTGGCCTTTGGTTCCAACCCCGCCGGAGCTGAAATCCTGGTAAACGAAGGGAAGCAGGACCGTTGTGCCAGAACTCCGTGTTCTCTCGAACTGCCAGCCGGGGAGTATCAATTGACAGCGAAGTTGTCTGGTTTCGAAGATTTACAGCGAAAATTGCAAGTTCCTTCTCAAGGCCAGGTCTTCTTCGAATTCGAAAAAGCGCAAGGAACGATCATTGTAAATTCGAATCCTTCGGGAGCTTCTGTACAGGTCAATGGTCGTGATACGGGACAAAAAACACCGGCGATGCTGAAACTTTCTCCAGGAAAATATA
>JAPKYY010000843.1 GCA_026394095.1 Acidobacteriota bacterium
CGCGTATGCAGCATTGGCACGCACCCTGGCTACAGGGTCGCTTCGCAAAACGGCAACTGGCTCAACTGGAAACTCGACATCCATCTTGCACAGCAGTTCCAGAGCTTCGATCCGCCGTACTGCGTCTGCCTGACCCAGTACGGAACTCAGAGCCAAGCAGGGATCTGCAACGCGCTTGCAGGAATCGCCAGAGATAAACCAGTTGATAACTCTTCTCAATCGCTCCTGCTCTCCCGCCCGTCGTATGGACTTATGCTCTTCTGCGAAGCGAAGGTCAATTTTGTCGAGAGCCTTCGCGGCCTCGCCACGATGCTGAATGTAAGCAGAGGAATCAATGAACGATTTCAGAATCTCGCGAGACTCAGGAGCATTAAAGCGCGCAAGCGGTTCAATGGCAATTTCGGGGCACTCGCCAATCAACGCTGAAAGGATCGGCAAGGCTCTTTTGTCAGCCAACCGTGCAAGGGCCAGCAATGACTCTTCGATTCTGCGTCGATGCCGGTTGCGATCATCGGGCCGGATCGACCCCATCCACTCCAGAATGGCAGTACCGGCATCTCTGCAACTCGTCTGCCCCAGTGTTCGCAGTACGTCAATCTGAATCTCTAGTTTGCTGCTCTTGAGAAGCCTGGAAAGTTTCGGAACGGCCGCTTGGCCAAATCCTCCAATGGCCAAATGGAAATCTCTTCTGGATGGCAAGCGTGGATTGAGGCCTTGCCACTTTTTATCCCGGAACGCATGGATAAGCGCATCCAGAACCTCCACTTGATGGATCTTGGAGATCACTAGCAGTGCAAAGCGGCTCTTGCTTTCAAGAAACCATTCAACAAGGCGTGTTGTCGTCTCCGCATCCGGCTCCTCCGCCAATCTCAAGGCTACCGCGTATTGAATACCCCTATCCTTGTCCGTCAGCAAGCGCGAGAGACTACTCCTTCGGCGGCTCGCCACAGATACAAATCGCCGGCGCCACGCCTCTTGTAGAACTGGCTCCCTCCGCTCCGAGTTCATTGGCACATAAGACTTCAGTTCCCCGCTGGAGGCTCGATGAAAATCACTTCTCCATAGATTGTTGGAACAATCTCGATGACACTCCTTTGGCTTGGCTTTTCGAAATTGAATCCGCACCGCTTTCGGAAAGCGCTTCCAGTAAGTTGCCTTCCAGGGCCTTACCGTACTGAGAACATCTGCGTCTCGACTTCTCGACACAAACGAGGCCAAATACACTTCGATCATTTCCGCACTCGTACCTTCAATCGCAGTGTCCGAGTCATCTGCATGACGAACATAAAAGCTCCAGTCGAAATTCGACATACGCTCCCATCGTTCACCGCCTTGCCTCGTCAATGCATAGGAAATCTCAATGGCACCGCACAGCGCAGCATGGATTTCCTCGCGAGTGGGCACAAAACACTGTCCTGCTTTCTTTCTGTAGCCCCCGAATGCAGTCAGATCACCGCAGCAGAACAGGTCATAAAGAGTCTCTATCAGCTCAGCCTCACTAAACTTCGGGACGGCTCTGTTGACGCACTCGTCTAAGTTCGGCCGGGCAAGGATGGACAAAGGACAAGAGGATTCACTGACGATTGTGAGAAGAAAAAATTCAAGCTCAGGACGTGCCATTTTTGTTGCTTGCACCGTTGGTTCGGGCGGGTGTAACGACGCCCTCTAGACTGACGTGAGTATCTCATATAGAGCACATCCGGCCGAAGTCGACGCGCTAAAAAGCTGGATCGATGCCGGCGCCACCTACACCGCCCATTGGGCATACGAGAAACCACAAAAGGCTCCGTTCCCACCAGTGAAAAATCCGGCCTGGCCCAAGAACGCGATCGATCATTTCATCCTCGCCAAACTCGACACCTTGTCCCTAACCCCCTCAATCACCGCCGACGCCCCAACTCTCGCCCGCAGAGCCGCCCTCGACCTTACTGGCCTCCCACCCAATCCCACCACCCTCAAAAAGTACCTCGACAACCCTAGCGCCAAAGCCTTCGAAGACTATGTCGATACTCTACTAGCCAGCCCCGCCTACGGCGAACGCTGGGCCAAGATCTGGCTCGACCTCGCCCGCTACGCCGACACTCAGGGCTATGAGAAAGACAGCCGCCGCTCCATCTGGCCCTATCGAGACTGGGTCATCCGCGCCTTCAACGACAACCTGCCCTTCGACCAGTTCTCCATCGCCCAACTCGCCGGAGACCTCCTCCCCGATCCTTCCGTCGACGACCTGGTTGCCACCGGCTTCCATCGCAACACCATGACCAACACCGAAGGTGGCACCGACGACGAAGAATTCCGCGACCTCGCCATTCGAGACCGCATCGCCACCACCGGCCAGGTATGGATGGGCCAGACCTGGGGCTGTGCCCAGTGTCACTCCCACAAATACGATCCGCTCTCGCACAAAGAGTTCTATCAGCTCTATGCCTTCCTCAACCAGACCGAAGACAACGATCATCCATCCGACAGGCCAGTCCTCAAACTAACCAACTCCACTTCCACCCTGGTTCTGCGGGAACTACCTGCAGACAAACAACGCAAAACCCGCATCTTCGACCGTGGCAACTTTCTCACCCCCGGCGACGAGGTACAAGCCGCAACCCCGGCCTTCCTCCACGCCATGCCCGCCGATGCTCCCCGCAACCGTCTCGGCTTCGCCCGCTGGCTGATGAGCCCGCAGAACCCGCTCACCGCTCGCGTCACCGTCAACCGTTTCTGGAGCCGCATCATGGGCCGCGGCCTCGTCGAAACAGAAGAGGACTTCGGCCGTCAGGGCACCCCTCCCACACACCCCGAACTCCTCGATTGGATGGCCGTCGAATTCCAAAAGACCTGGGACATGAAAGCTCTGCTCAAAATGATCGTGATGAGCGCCACCTACCAACAGTCGTCAGCAGTATCACCAGAACTCCTCAAACGCGACCCGCAAAATCAGTGGTACGCCCGTGGCGCACGCTTCCGTCTCGATGCTGAATCCGTCCGCGACCAGGCTCTCGCCGCTGCCGGCCTCCTCAGCACAAAAGCCTACGGCCCACCAGTCATGCCCTGGCAGCCCGAGGGCGTCTGGCAAGTCGTCTACAACGGAGAATCCTGGAAGACTTCCAAAGGCGACGATCGCTACCGCCGCGCACTCTACACCTTCATGCGCCGCACCAGTGCCTACCCTTCAATGACTAATTTCGATGCGCCCACCGGCGAGACCTGCACCATCCGCCGCATCCGCACCAACACTCCTCTACAGGCTCTAACCACCCTCAACGATCCCACCTTCATGGAAGCCGCCCAGCGTCTCGCCCATCAGGCACTCGAGACCTCGCCCCGCGATCCAGCCAAAGCCATTTTCGAATCCGTGCTCCTGCGCGCCCCCTCACGCGCTGAGCAGCAACGCCTCCAAGCTCTCTGGAAGCAATCCGAAGCCGAATTGCGCGCAAACCCAGA
>JAPKYY010000192.1 GCA_026394095.1 Acidobacteriota bacterium
AGTTCCGGCAGCAGCAGCGGTTCCTGTCGCGGCGGCAGTTCCGGTAGCGGCAGCTCCAGCTGCGACGGCTACAGGAATTCCAGCGGCACTACTAGTGGTAGTGGCAGGGGTACCTGGGGTGCTCAGTTCGTTGACCACCAGCACTCGTCGCTGGTCACCGCCAGATTTGCCGAACTGGCCAGTTGCCTGTACACGGGCATCCAGATAGGCAGCCGGATTGCCACCTTGAATCTCGGTTTTCTGGCAGGTCACTTCGTCAGTGATGAAGTAGCGTCCATTTTCATTGGAGACTTTTCCAGTCATTCGCGTCTCTTCAGTGTTGGCGCTCTTTGCCGAAGCTGAAAACGCAAGGGTCTGGCCGGGACGCACCATGGCAATCAGAGTGCCATTGGATTTGCGAACCTCTGTGGAATTTGAGGCAGCCGTCACGATCAGCTCGCGCATGTTGGGACGCTGCACCAAACCACCACTGGCTTTGACCTTCAACTCACCCGCAGTGATGCTAAGCGGATTAGCACCAGCCGGCAGCGAATCGATGCGCGCTGAGCCATGGTCGAGTTGGATGCCTTCTGAGCCGACGCTTAGGCTGGTGGAGGCTCCAAGACGCATTTTGGTGCCGTCGGCAAGATAAAGCTGACCCGCGCTGCGCATTGTCTCCAAACGAGCCCCGGGCAGCACATTGCCAGAGCCAGAGTGATCTGTTCCGTTAATACGTAAAACTCCCGCCGACCAGGCGACGGCCGGAGTGGAGCTTGAAGAAAGGACACGAGGCACTTTGGATTCCGAAAGAAGAGATCCACACGCCAGAGCCAGCAAAAAAGTCGATCTTAGGATTGTTGTTTGCACGTTGATTAACCTAGATTTCTTATCGGAATCAGTGGCAAAACATTAGAAAAAAACTTTTGCAAAGTGCACTACTCCTTTTGTTCGCCACCGTCGATGGTCCGATTGTGATGAGGCTCATGCGCCTCCCGGTCTTTCTCTGTTGGCTCCTCTGTGCGGTAGGAGTCTCAGCCTCGTCCAGCGCTGCCTGGGTGCTTTGGCTTGGTACGCATTCTCCAACAAAAGAACAATTACTATCGATTCTGCCAGTGGCCCAGGCCCTCGGCTTGCCTGCCTCTGAGTACTGGATACGCCTGGCAGACCTCGATCCTGACCAGGAAGAAGCCTACCTGCGCTCGGCGATCCGCAGCAACCCCGGTGAGCTCAAGGCCCTTTTGCGTTTGGCGCTGATCGTCGAATTTCAGGGGGATCGCCCTCAGGCACAGCAGCTCATAGATCAGGCCACGAGCTACCACCGTTCCTATAAGAGTTATATGAGCGCACTCACACAAGCGGCCCGATGGGGAGACCTGGCGCGCCTGGAGCGATTCTCAGCATTGGCCCTTCAGTATTGTCCGCGCGATGCCGACGGAATCTACTCGCAGTGGACGGATCCGGCTTTGGCAGATCGAGTCCTCTCGAGAGCAGACAAGAAATGGCAGGCGGATTATCTGCGTTTCCTGATCGGCCAGTCGAGGCTCAAAGAAGCACTGGCATTTCAGGCCAAACTGGGTGCTTCTCCGCAGTTGGACCGCTACCGGCTCGAACTCTGCGAGCTTCTCTTCTGGAATGGGCACAAGCAAGAAGCGGGAGAACTCTTTGCCGTCCTGCATCCCGAATTCGGTGCCGAAGGTGTCTTCAACTCGCAATTGCGATCGCGGCCCAGTTCTCTTGGTTTCGACTGGCGATTGAGCCAGCACGAAAAGACGAAGCTGAACTGGCGCCCTGGCGAACTCGAAGTCAAAGTGAGTGGGCACAGCCAGGCCCTTGAGTTGATCAGCATTCTGGTCGAAGCTCGCAAAAAACCAATCGAAAGAGTGACTCCCTCCTGGGGTGGAGAAACTGATGGCTTGTACTGGCAATTGGCAGATGCAGGGCCGAAGTGGCAGCGAATCACATTGCTGGCTCCTGCAGGAGATTGCGACCGCAGTTTTCGCCTTAGAGAAGTGCATTTCGAATGAAAACGATTGCGACTGTTCTGATTCTGATTCTCGCGCTGTTCAGCGTCGCAGACCGCAGCCACGTGGTCTGGACGGGAGTACGTGCCATTTCTTTTGCAGTTTGCCTCTGGCTCGCCTCGGCAAACCCGAGTCGACTGATCTACGGCTTGGCCGCAGCCTTTGCTTCTATCGCTCTGGCTGGAATAGCCGGGCTCGACCTGGCAATCGCTTGCCTTGCCTTTGCCCTGCTCGATCTCAAATTGCACCATCTGGCAACAGTCGTGGCCGGACTTGGCCTGGCAGGTGCACTCAGTTTTAGCTACTCCCAATGGGATAGAGCCTGGACGCCGCTTTTCTTCCCATTCCACAACCGGAACCACTACGCCGTCTTTTGCGAACTGGGGCTTCCGCTCCTGCTCTACGCCTATCGACGCAAGAATAACCGCTTCTTTCTAGCTATTGGGGCAGTGATGCTCGTCGCGGCTCTGGCTGGCGGCTCCCGCACCGGAGCAATTCTGCTCCTGCTCGAAGCCACAGCGCTCTGGGTCGCCGTCGCTGGCAAAGAAAAGGCCTGGATGGCAATACCGGCAATCGCGATTGCAGCCAGCATCTTCCTGCTCGTAAGTGGTGGGGAGCGGATTCAGAACCCTCTGGCCGGAGACCATCGACTCGAGATCTGGCAATCCGGTGTGGAAATGGTGGCCGCGCGACCGCTGAAGGGATGGGGAATCGGTGAGTTTGCCCGCGGCTATCCTGCTTTCGCACACTTTGATAATGGAGAATTCGTCAATGCCGCTCACTCTGACTGGATCGAGTGGGCCGTAGAACTGGGAATCCTTCCATTAACAGCATTTCTGGGCTTCTTTTTCTGGTGGATGCGAAAAACGATCCAGTCCTATCCTTCTTGGGGTATTCTCATTGGTGCGTTGCACGCAGCGGTAGATTACCCCTTCCACCTTCCAGGTCTCTTGCTATTTGCTGCGGCGCTTGCGGGGAGTATTGCAGTCTATGGCACCAAAATCGAAACCGAATCCACAGATCGTCAAAGACGAAATCGTCGAACACATTCGCCGTGAAGGCCTTGCGATCTATCACGTAGAACCTGAAATGTGGCCGGAAGAGCGATCCGTTTGGTGGGACACCAACCGCATGCCAGACTACAAGCAGTTCATCGTAGCCGCCAAAAGTGCTGGCGCAAAAATGATCCTCTACTACGATCAGGATCTGAGCGAAGAAACCATTGCCGATGCGGAAGACGCCCTGGAATTGGCCGTGCTTGAGCCCGAAGAATACCGCGAGTATGCGCGCCAGATCGGCGAGTTGCGCTCATACATCGGCTTCACCAGCCGCCTGGGCGTAGGCTTTGCCAGTGAAGGAATGTTTTACTGGTTTGACCTCGAATCCCCCTGGTATGAAGATCTGGTCGACATGCTCGAAGACCTTCACCTGTCAGGGTTCCCGCGCGAAGGCCTCGGTGCGGCTGATGAAGAAGACGAAGATCCCCCCATCGGGAACTTCTACTCAAACAACTAAGCCATGGCTTCTTTGAGCCCGCGATGGGCTTTGGCCGAGCCCAGTGCCGAGGTTGAAAAACTGGCTGCAGATTTTGTCAGCCGCTTCGCAGTCTCGCCCACGGTTGCACGAGCGCTCATCCGCAGGGGTTTGCTTAAGGCTGACGAAGTGGACGCCTACCTCAACCCGGGCCTCAGTGCCTTGCACCCGGCCGAAAGCCTCCTGGGGCTCAAAGCCGCAGTAGCCAGAATCGAGATGGCCCTGGCGAAAAAGGAGAAGATTCTCCTCTATGGCGATTACGACGTCGACGGCACCAGCGCGATTGTCATCCTCAAAACAGTCCTCGACCTGCTGGGTGCATCCGTAGCCGCCTTCGTCCCTCATCGCATCCTCGATGGCTACGGCATGAAGGAAGACCGGATTCGTGAGGCAGCCACAGAAGGCGTCACCCTGATCATCAGCGTGGATACCGGAATTCGGGCCGGAGAAGTCGTCACACTCGCCTCGTCTCTGGGGCTGGACACGATCGTCACAGACCACCACCTGCCAGAAGCTGAAATCCCGCCGGCAGCGGCCGTGCTGAACCCGAACCAACCCGGCTGCGAATATCCCAACAAGCATCTCTGCGGTGCTGGCGTTGCCTTCAAACTGGCCCAGGGCCTGCTTGAGCAATCTGCAATGCCAGCAACCAAACAACAGCGCCTCGTCGAATCGCTAATCAAGATTGCCGCCCTGGCAACAGTCGCCGACATCGTCCCGCTTGAAGGCGAAAACCGCGCAATCGTAAAGCTCGGCCTTGCTGGCATGGCTGAGGTCAAGAACCCTGGCCTTCGAGCCCTTCTCGATGTCTCTGGCATTAAGCCCGGCACAGCCCCCACAGCGCGGCAGGTCGGCTTCCAGATCGGCCCGAGAATCAATGCTGCAGGCCGCATGTCCAGTGCCTCAGAAGTACTTGATCTCTTTTTCACTCAGGACGAAGCCACCGCCCGGCGCATCGCAGCCACGCTGGACGAACTCAACCGCGAACGCCAGGACACCGAGCAGGAAATGCGCGAAGCCATCTTCAAATCAATTGAAGACGACCCGGCCTGGGAGCACCGCCTCGGCCTCGTCCTCTTCGGCGAAGACTGGCACCTCGGCGTCGCG
>JAPKYY010000425.1 GCA_026394095.1 Acidobacteriota bacterium
TGTCGGAGCTGGAACCTGGGGCGGCAGCGCAGGTTGAAAGTGCTTTTGAGCGAGACCGGGATTTGCTGGAATATTTGAATTCGCTGGGGATTCGGCCTCAGGCTTTGCTTAAGATGGTTGCGGTAAATGTAGATCAGACCGTTACGCTGGATATTGCCGGGCAGATGGTTCCGCTGGGGCATACGGCAGCGTCGAAAGTGTGGGTATCGAAATCATGATGAAACGCCGTGAGTTGTTGCTGGCTGCGCCTGCGTTGCTGGCGGCGAAGCCTTTTGGCTTGCCGATCGGGATCAATTTGTTTACTGTGCGGGGGCCGCTGGCAACAAAGCCAGCCGAGACTTACAAGGCGCTGGCAGCGATTGGGATCAAGACGCTGGAGGTGCGACCGATGCACCTGATGCAGCATGCTTCGATGATTGCCGATGCGGGGCTGAAGCCGGTGCATATGTTTGTCGAGTCGGCAACGATTACAGGGGCCTGGGCGGAATGGAAGACATATTCGGCTGGTATGGCAGCACGATTCAATATGCCGGTTCCACCAGCGAATGCGCCTCAGCCCAAGCTTGAAGACATGATTGAGTTGGCCAAGAAGCATGGCTTGCAGCGGATTGGTACGAGTATGTTGTTGCCGGGGGAGCGGAGCGGAGCGATTGCGTCGATCAACAAGGCGGCCGAGCAGTGCGCGGCGGCTGGGCTTGAGCTTTACTATCACAACCACGCTTATGAATTTGACGGGAAGCCGGGCGAGCGGTATCTGGATTTGCTGCGGAAGGAACTGGACCCTCGGGTGCGCCTTGAACTGGATGTGTTTTGGGCGGCAATTAAGGGCAATGATGCGGCTGATGTCTTAAAGGCCTGGAAGGGCCGGGTGAAGTCTGTGCACCTGAAAGATATTGCTCCGGATGCGAAGGCGGCAGCCAGCGAGACGGAGGTTCCGCCTTCAGCGTTTCGAGAGATTGGAAAGGGTCGGCTGGATTTCAAGTCGATTTTGAATGCAGCCAAGAAGGCTGGGGTTGAGCATTACCTGATTGAGCTGGATCACTCGCCGGGGGATCCGCTGGTGAGTGTCAAGAATTGCTTTGATTATCTGCGTCGCGTAGAGCTTTAACGGTAAGGGTGAGGCCTTCTTCGAGGCCAATTTTGGGTTCCCAGTTGAGGACCCGTTTGGCCTTGGAGATGTCGGGCTGGCGGCGGGTGGGATCGTTTTCGGGGAGCGGGTGGAATTCGAGCGGGCTTGTTGTGCCGAGGAGGCGCTGGATTCGTTCTGCGAATTCGAGCAGAGTGATTTCTTCGGGGTTGCCGAGGTTGACGGGTTCGCGCTCTTCGCTGAGCATGAGGCGGCAGAGACCTTCTACGAGGTCGTCAACGTAGCAGAAGCTTCGGGTTTGGGTGCCGTCGCCGAAGACAGTTAGGGGGAGGCCTTTTAGGGCCTGGGAGAGGAAGGCTGGGACTACGCGGCCGTCGTCGAGTTTCATGCGTGGGCCGTAGGTGTTAAAAATTCTGGCGATGTTGGTGCGGAGGCCGAATTTGCGGTGGTAGGCCATGGTGAGGGCTTCAGCAAATCGTTTCGATTCGTCGTAGCAACTCCTTGGGCCGATTGGGTTTACGTTGCCCCAGTAGCTTTCTTTTTGAGGGTGCTCGAGGGGGTCGCCGTAGCATTCGCTGGTGGAGGTGAGGAGGAAGCGAGCTTGAAAGAGTTTCGCTACTTCGAGCATGTTGCGGGTGGCGGTGGAGCCGGATTCGAGAGTCTCGATGGGATAGTTTAAATAGTCTTTGGGGCTAGCTAGCGAGGCGAGGTGTAGGACGAGATCGAAGGGGCCGAGGGCATCCATCTTTTGAACGAAATCGAGAGCGGTTGCGTCGGCCTGGTGGAAGATGAGGTCGTTCAAGTGGGCAAGGTTTTGGGGGCTGCCGGTGATGAAGTTGTCGATTCCGGTAACTTTGTGGCCCTCGACAAGGAAGCGCTCACAGAGGTGAGAGCCGATAAAGCCGGCAGCGCCGGAAATCAATACGTTCACTCTTTGAGTGTAGATGGGCTGGCTTCGTGATAGCTTGAGTTTTCTGATGTTGATCTTCGCAATACTTCTTGTTTTGAGCCTGGGCGCGTTTTGCTGGCGGCTGTATCCGATTCTGGTAAGGATTCGGGATTCCAAGCCGGAGCCGGGTTTCTCGCTTACGCATTTACCTCGTCGATTTTGGATTTTCTTTTGGGAGGTGTTGCTGCAATCGAAGGTGATTGCGCAGCGGCCGCTGCCGGGGGTGGCTCATGCGTTGGTGTTCTGGGGGTTTCTTGCGTTTGGACTGGTGACGCTGGATCATTTTGCGCGCTGGTTTGGGATTGGGTTTTTGTCGCATGAGGCGACGTTTTCCCGGTTCTATT
>JAPKYY010000743.1 GCA_026394095.1 Acidobacteriota bacterium
CTTCGAACTCTACAAGGCCTACCAGGATGCGACAAGTCTTCCGATTGATCTGAAATCGCCTTACTACAACAAAGACGCCTGGACGATCCCTGCCGTCAGCGCTTCAGCAGTTCGCGACACTGCTGGCAAGATCCATACCGGCTTAACGAATGCCGATCCGAACCGCAGCATTAGCTTGCAAATCACCGGCTTGAAGGGGACCCGCGTCAGTGGCCGCATCATTACGGCACCGACGATGGATGCCCGCAACACCTTCGAGAAGCCCACGGCACTTACCCCGGCAAAGTTTGAGGGCGCACAGCTCCGCAACGGAACACTCCAAGTGCTATTGCCGCCAAAGTCGGTCGTTATGTTGGACCTTGAATAAGACTACTTCTTAAGCTTTTGGGCGACCTTTTCGACATCACCCCAAACTCTGAGAAGGTTGCCGCTCCACATCTTGCCGATCTGTTCTTCGGTGTAGCCGCGGCGGACGAGCTCAAGGGTTACGTTGAAGGCTTCAGCAGCGCTGTCCCAGCCTTCGATGCCGCCACCGCCGTCGAAGTCCGATGAGATTCCTACGTGGTCGATGCCGATCTTTTTGACGGCGTAGTCGATGTGGTCGACCATGTCCTTCACTGTGGCGCGGGTGACTGGCGGATACTTCGCGTCAATCTCAGCCATCTGCTTTTCGTATTCGGCGCGCTTGTCGGGGGGAAGCATGTTCAGGAAGCCTCCGCCTCTGCGGGGGGCTGGGGCTGCAGCAGTTGCGGGTTCTTCAACGGCACAGGGACGGGGAGCAGTGGGACGACGGAAGCCGGCGCCACCGCCTGCTCTACCACCGCCACCCAGGCCGAGATCGGCTCGCATTTTGGTGAGTGCTGCGGTGCGTTCTTTCGAGTCCACCTTGACGTAGCTGGCGAAGCCTACGATCTGGATGACGCCGCCATTCTTTTTGAGGGCGAGGAGTTGTTCGTCGTCCATGTTGCGGCTGTGGTCAGCCATGGCGCGGACGCTCGAGTGAGAAGCAATGACGGGAGCCTTGGACAGGCGGATGGCTTCGAGGTTTGCGCCCTTGGAAGGGTGCGAGAGGTCTACCATCATGCCGAGGCGGTTCATCTCGGCGATCACTTCGCGACCGAGTGGGGAGAGCCCGTTGTTGTGGAGATAGCCTGAGGCTTCGCCGGTGTTCGAGTCAGCCAGTTGGCTGTTGCCGTTGTGGGCGAGGGACATGTAGCGGCCGCCGCGATCATAGAATTCCTTGACGCGCTTGATGTCGGTGCCGATAGGGTATCCGTTTTCAACTCCGATGACGGCGACACGCTTGCCTTGTTTGTGGAGGCGGCGGACGTCTTCGGGGGTTAGAGCCAAACCCATGGAGTCGGGGGCGATCTTTTCGGTGAAGCGATGGATGGCATCGAACTTCTCGATGGCCTGCTTGTAGGCGTTGTCGTATTCGTCTTCAGTAGGGAGGCCCTGGCCAACGTAAACGATGAGGAAGGCTACGTCCATGTCACCCTGGACCATCTTGGGCAGATTCACCTGCGTGTTGAGCCGCTTGAGGTAGTTGCAATCCGCAGTGAAGTTCGAGGGGTCGATGTCGTTGTGAGTATCGAGCTTGAGGACACGGTCGTGGATGCCCTTGGCCTTGGTAACCAGAGCAGCTTCGCTGCTTTGTGCGGGACTGGTAGCGGCAGTCAGCTGAATCAGCAGACTGGCGGTCATCAATTTGCGGTGGATCAATTTCATTGGGTTAGGCCTTGAGGTTTAGGATACATCGTGCGCCAATGAGTTCGATGGATTTCATCAGTTGGGCGTGGGAGAAGCCGCCGACATCCATTTGGAAGGAGAGGCGGGTGATGCCTCCCAAGGCCTCGCTGTGACGGTGGATCTTGTCGACGATTTCGTTCGGCTCGCCGATGAAGTATGCGCCGAGAGGGCCGATCTCGGCTTCAAACTGTTGGCGTGTGGGTGGCTGCCAGCCTCGCTCTTCCCCAATCCTTCCCATCATTTCGATGTAACCCGGGAGGAATTCGTCTGCCGCTTGTTTGGATGACTCGGCAACATAGCCGAAGCAGTGGAGGCCTACCTTCAGTTGCTCAGGTGGGTGTCCGGCGAGGCGGCCGGCTTCTCTATAGATGTCAACGAGTGGCCGGAAACGATGGGTTTCGCCCCCGATGATCGCGATCATGAGTGGCAGGCCGAGGGCTCCGGCTCTGGCGAAAGACTTTGGGGTGCCGCCGACGCCGAGCCAGATCGGGAGCTTCTCTTGCACCGGCCTCGGGAAGACTCCCTGCCCCGTGAGCGGAGCGCGGCGCTGGCCAGACCAATGAACGTGGGTGTTGTCACGGATCGTGAGGAGCAGGTCGAGGTTCTCGGTGAAGAGGAGGTCGTAGTCGTTCAGGTCGAGGCCGAATAGGGGGAAGGCTTCTATGAAGGAACCGCGGCCGACCACCATTTCGGCACGGCCGCCGGAGATCAGGTCGAGCGTAGCGAAGCTTTGGAAAGCACGGACGGGATCGATCGCGCTCAGGACCGTGACGGCGCTGGTGAGCCGGATTTTGCTAGTGCGAGCAGCAGCAGCGGCAAGGACCATGTTGGGGGCAGAGTCGAGGAATTCCTGGCGGTGGTGTTCGCCAATGCCGAAGACATCGAAGCCGGCCTGGTCGGCGTGCTCGACGCGAGTGAGGAACTCACGC
>JAPKYY010001009.1 GCA_026394095.1 Acidobacteriota bacterium
GAAATACTCCCCGGAAGGCACCGGGATTGAGTGCAGCTGTGAGCTCATTGATGGCAAGGTGCGGATTGCGATTCGCGATCGGGGCATGGGGATGGACGCGTCCGACCTGAAGCGGATCTTCGATCGCTTCTATCGGTCCAAGCGGGCCGAGGAAAGTGGGATCAGTGGGACTGGAATCGGGCTGAGTATTGTCAACGAAATTGTGAAGCAGCACGAAGGCCGCATTGATGTTGAAAGTGAAGTGGGTGTGGGGAGTGTATTTACTGTAATTCTGCCCTTTATGGCGGGTGCTCCGGTAGACTCAGAAATAGCGAATGCCAATCAGCGCACCATTACTGCTAGTTGAAGACGACAACAGTGTCCGCCATACGCTGACGACCTTTCTCGACCTGGAAGGCTATCAGGTTGAGGCGGTCTCGAGTACTCGTGCTGCGATGGAGAAGCTGCTCAATGGCAGCTATCCGATCGTGATCAGCGACATTTACCTCGATGAGCGAACGGGGCTGGATGTGCTGCGTGCGGCCAGGGAATCGAACGACCAATGCCGGGTAATTCTGATGAGCGCCCGGGGCAGTATGGAAACGGTGATGGCCGCCACCCGCGGCGGGGCCTTTGAGTATCTGGCGAAGCCTTTTGAACTGGATGACTTGCTGAATGCGATTCAGAAGGCCGAGGCCGAGATTGAAGGTGCGGCGAGTCTCGATCGTGAGACTGATATCGACGATCTGCCCGAGACGGAGATGATCGGCAGTTCGACCCGCATGATCGAGATCTACAAGACCTTGAGCCAGGTGGCGCCGACCGACGCGAGCGTGTTGATCACCGGTGAAACCGGGACAGGTAAAGAACTTGTGGCCCGCATGATCCACACGAATTCCAAGCGCCTGGTTGGGCCATTCGTAGCGGTGGACTGCGGGAGCATCGCCTCATCCTTGCTCGAAGCAGAATTGTTTGGCGCCATGAAGGGCAGCTATACGGGTGCCGATCGCGACCGTGTGGGTGTCTTTGAGACGGCCAACAAGGGCACGGTGTTTCTCGACGAAATTGGCGAGATCGATCCTCCTTTTCAGCTGAAGCTGCTGCGCTTTTTGCAGGAGCGGGAGATTCGCCCGGTGGGTGCCAATCGGGCCAAACAAGTAGATGTGCGTGTTGTCGCGGCAACGAATCGCGACCTGCAGAAGATGGTGGAAGAAGGCAAGTTTCGCGAGGATCTGTGGTTCCGCCTGAATGTCGTGCGGATCCAGTTGCCAGCCTTGCGGGAGCGGCGGTCTGACATTCCGCTGCTGGCGCATTTCTTCCTGCGGAAGTACAACGAACGGTATGACTTGAATGCTGTGTTGACAACGAGCGGCCAGAAGTTGCTCGAAGAGCAGGCCTGGCCTGGCAACGTACGGCAGTTGCAGCATTTGATCGAGCGCTTGGTGATTCTGGCACCGGCAGGACGCATCGATGGCGAGGCAGTGAGTGAGGCCCTGGCTGAATCCGCTGGCGAGGATCTTGCTGCCACTGAAAGCCTGAAAGATACTGAGCGTGAGCAGATCCTTAAGGTGCTCGAGGCGACGGGCAACAATAAGAGCCGCGCGGCGAAGGTATTGGGGATTGAGCGCAAGACCTTGTACCGCAAGCTGGAGCGCATGGGCCTGCAGTAGAGAAAGCTACTGGGTCATGGGACTAATGCTGGCCCTTTCTAGTATTTTGAGGCTATGACGGGCTGCTGTTTCGTACCCTCCTCATGTTATCCGTACAGGATATGATTCGATTTCTCTCTTCCTTTGCCTTTGTTCTAACTCTGGCTTCTGCCTCTCCCGTCACAGTTGACTACACCCTCAACATGGGTCCCGGTGGAACCAATAAGACGAATGTCACATCCATCGCTGTATTCCAATCCAATGGATCGCAGATGGATCTCAGCTTTATTCCGAGCATTGCGGGTGTTGGTACATCGGTTGTCTCTGTGGCTGCTCCCTTTACCCCGAGTTTTTCACTTTTGATTGGCATCAGTGAACCCGCAGACTCCAGCGGCCGCCGCCACTTGATTGGCTTCGTTTCTCAATCTTTTGCTGATGCCTATACTGGAGTCAAATTCAACATGGCATTCACCGGTTATGGTGAACTCGGGTTTAGCGCCCCTCTGATTGCAGCAGCAAATGGCGATGCAACCCAGCAAGAGTGGCTGAAAACCTTCTACGCAACGCAGGGTTACAAAGCGGCCTTTGCCACAGGTACTCAACCGGTTGCCGGGGAATTTACGGCCTTCAATCCGGTGGTTGTACCTGAGCCAGCCACCTTTGCTCTTGCTGGGGCTTCTCTTCTGGCGCTATTGGCTAAGCGTTTCAAGAAATAATCGTCAGCTCTTGCAGTGCTTGCTTAACGGTAGCCCCGGTGGTTGCCGTTAAAGCGATAGCTGTTTCTGTAGCCACGATTGAAGTCGGATCTAGGGCCTCCCCAGAAGCCGAGGAAATAGCGGCCGCTGTTGTATCGAGGGGCTACCCAGTAGCCTCCGGCATAAGGCGGCCGTGCCCAATAGCCGTTGACCCAAACGTAGCGTCGCCGCTGGAAGTTCCAGTAGCCATCCACCCAATAGAAGCCTGGGCCAGGCATAGGCGGACGATTGTAGGCGTAGCGTGGGATCGAAGGTGGAGGGGGAGCATAGATTCCATCATTGTTCCCGTAGCGGTCGTCGTTATAGCGGTCGTCCCCGTAAGGATCGCTCTGATAGGGCCCGCCTTGCTGAGGATACTGTTGCGGATACTGTTGTCCGAAGAGGTTCGAGCTCAGGCTTCCCGCGACAACCAGCATTGTCATCCAATTGCGTTTCATGGTCTATTTCTCCTTTTCAAGCCCGGCCTGCTTGGGGTGCAGGTCTGCATTGAAAAGAGCAATTTATTGGCCCAAGCTATCGTGTTGAAAACACACCAGGGCCGACCAAGCGGAGGTGGCCTGGAAGCACCGCATGGTGGTTTTCAGCCATTTGAGAACCAAGATTGGGTGGCAGAGGTTTTGAGGATTGAGCGCAAGACACTTCACCGAAAGCTGAAACGGATGGGCCTGCAGTAGAGATTCGTATGAGCCGACCACCTCTACCGGTACATCAGCACAAGCGGAGAAATTGCCACGTCGGTGATATTCGCCTCACGGTAGCCGACATTGGGGTCCATGTAATAGACCGTATTCCGCCCAATCGAATAAATGAGCACCACATGCGAGGCCTGGCCCGGGATCACCTGGTAGACAGCCAGCGCATGCGACACACGCAGGGAATCCCGCAACTGGCTCAAGCTTGGTGCCGTTGATGTCGCCGTCCCGGTATTGTACGCCCCCACTCTCATGTTGAATCGTAAGGCCAGGTAGGGAATTCCGGCCCGTATATTGATCGCCTTGGTTGTCGGATTCAGATACT
>JAPKYY010000236.1 GCA_026394095.1 Acidobacteriota bacterium
TCCACTTCGAACTCCGCTTCCTCCAGATGGAACACGTCTGCAACCATTACATGCTCGACAGCAAACACGACGCCCCAGACCGTGCCTACCTCACCGTCCTCCGCGAGCTCGACCGTATCCCCAACCGCATCCTCAAAACCATCAAGGCCCTCAAAGCCCTGATCGCCGAACGTGGCACAAACAAAGAAATCGAACCCATCGACGACCCGCCACCCGTGCCCACCCCGGATGAATATGAGCAACTCAATGGCGAAAACGAAAACCTCAATAACGAACCCATAAAGGCTACCCACCCCACCGGCCCCGAGATCACCCAGAACATCACAGACTACATCTACAAAGAGTTTTGCCGCCGCATGGAATTATCCGACGAAGAGCTAGCAGCCCAATACCCACCACTGAACGACCCTTGCTAGTAACGAAACCAGGATCAAAGCCAAAAGCAGCCTCCAGTCGCGCGGGGCAGTGCCACTAGGGACTCAAATCCTCTGGCCGCCGCGACAGCTCATTGAAAACAGAATAAATAGGCAAGCAAGCCAACCAGCCCCAGCGCCGGACTCAAAATGGAGCCTCCGGCGCCGGGCCACCGCAGCCAACCTCTACAAACCGACGCTACAACTCTGCCCAGTCTCTAGCCCGCTACCCTCGCCCCACCTCATTCAAATGCTGTACCCCAAACACTGGCATCGGCGCAGGGAACGTACCATCCCCCAAGACTTCCCGGATCGCCATATTCGTATCGAACACGACCTGCCAGTAATGCTCGTTATTCGTATAAGGCCGGATCGCCAGCACCGGGCCCACTGCCGTAAACGAGGAAATCACCACATCTACTTCCGGCTTGGCCACCACATTTGGAATCGCTTGAATGCGCTTCTTCAACGCCTCAGCCACTGCTTTCGGATCGGCCGCTCCAGAAATCTGCGCCGACAGATCGACCCTCCGGTAGGCATTTGTAGAAAAATTCTGGATGTTATCGCTGAACAGCTTGTTGTTGCCCACAAAGGTGCGGATGTTATCGGGCGTATCAATCGTTGTCACAAACAACCCCACCTCTTCAACGGTACCGGTAATCCCGCCAGCCGAAATAAAGTCGCCTACCTTGAACGGCCGCAACACCACCAGGAAAATCCCCGCTGCAAAGTTCGAAAGCAATCCTCCCCAAGCCGTACCAATCGCCAGACCCGCTCCAGCCAGCAGTGCAGCAAAACTCGTCGTCTGAACCCCAAAATAGCCGAGAATTGCGATCACCAGCGTGATGTTCAACACCACCGAAATCGTGTTCCCGATGAAGCGAAGCAGCGTTGGCTCCAGCTTCTGCTGCGCCAAACCTTTTTGTACTAAGCCAACGGCAAACGTAATCAGCCAGCGTCCGATGATGTAAAGCGCCAGCGCTCCCAATACTTGTAACCCAACGGTAACTACTGCGCCTTCAACCAGCTTGATGATGTTGTTGATATCCATGATTCATGTGAGTATAACCTCACACAAAGCTCAGGCGCTACGCCGCCGCCTGCCACTCAAGAGGTAAATCGCCGCCCGCAACTCCAGTAAAGGATCCGCCGAAGGTTCAATCCCCTCCACCCTCGGAATCGGGTCAAATATGATGTGCTGTTGCATCTTTGCGTCCTCATCATAAAACTCGGTCAGCACCAACCGGCCCACTTCCATCAATTCACGCGTCTCCGGCCATTGCACTGTCGCATCATCTACCAGGTCCCCCACATCGGCCAACTGCACCAGGATCCGGAATCCCACCGGAACCGCCATTGTCCGCCCTTGCAATTCGTCAAATAAATAACTCTCGCCCTTGCCCGCAAGCTCCTCAACGCTCAAATGTTTCACCCCAGCTTCAGGATCCAGCCGGAACCGCCCAAACCGTTTCACTCCTTGCACATTCTCAAACTCCATTGCCGATACCCCAAAGAATGCCTCCGTTGCAAAGCTCGCCGGGTTCGGCTTCGGCATCTCCAGAAACCGTTTCGCCGCCGGATGCCCAGCCACAAACTTCTCAAGCTCCGCCGGAATTCCCGCCACCCGCAGAAACTCAAGAAACTCCGATCCTGTCCTCACCGGAAAACCATTCGCCGATTGACCAATGATGTCGGTATGCACCCGCTCTTCCAGATGAAATCGCGTTGCCATCCCCCTCGGGTTTGCTTTAGGATCCGCGTCCGAAATCATAGGTAGCCCCGTACCGCTCGAAAATCGAACTGTCACCGGAGTGGAAGCCCGACCAAAGTGTGGCGCTTTCGACAACTTTGGAGCGGCAGCCGTCGGTGTAAAAATTCCCTTTAGCAACACCCCACGCGCATGAGCCGGGCGAAACCCGGGATGCACTCCAAACTTGTGGTCCAAAGCCAAAAGCAGATCGTTCGCCAGTTTGAGCAACTGCTCATCAGTAGGTAAAGGCATACTGACAGGACTCACCTGCCGGAAATGTGTTGCCTCACAAACCGGAACTCCTGCTTTTTATGTTGGCCCCGTTCATCACCCTCAATCGTCGCCACCAGATTCCCTTCTGAATCTTTTTCATAGGTGATGATCTTCGGATGGTCGTGAGCCGGATTCTCAAATACAGCCTTCGTCGCCGTAACGCTTGTCAACTTGAACTCAGTCGCCGGTCGCCCCCCAGGCTGCGCCACATAATAGACCTCACCGTCTTTCTGCACGATCCTAAGAAACTCAAACGCTACCATCCGAGGCCCCGCCACCACCCGGCTTAGTCCCAACATCGCCCCACCAGCCGCCGGCAGCCAGTTCTCCTCCATCGTGGCCCTTCCCATATTTCCAGACCAGTTCCCGGCAATCCACCCAAGCATCTCAAACTTGGATTTTTCCTGTGCGCACAGGCTCAATGCAAAGAGAATCGTTAGTACTCGCATAGGTCTTGATAATAGTTTTTCTTGCGTTGCCAGGTCTTGGAAAAATCAGCCATTAGAAGTGCCAGCGCACTCGGGTCTCGAAAGAACTCCGTTGGTGACGAACCAGAAAATTGACGAAACTCATTTGCCAGGTGTGCCTGATCGTAGAAGCCGCAAGCAAGGGCAAGATCTGCCCACCGTGGAAAGTCTCCACTCTGATACGCCGACAACACCGCCTGGAATCGCACAATCCTCGCAAACTCTTTTGGCCGCAATCCCACTGCTGCAAGAAATCGCCTGTCAAAATGCCGTGGGCTCAGGTTGACGTCCCCCGTCACCCTGTCCATCCGCACCCGCCCGGCAGATCGCTCAATCAAACGCACCGCATGTCCGATCGCTGGATCAGGCATCACCTTCGGTTCCCGGCTGCTAAGTGAAACGAAATGCCCCGTCAGCTCCCATGCCGGCATT
>JAPKYY010000001.1 GCA_026394095.1 Acidobacteriota bacterium
GTTTTTGTCCATCGAACCGACGTTGCGCGGGTTTGAGTAATGATCAACAACTTTTTCGGAATATGCCATTTTTGAGTTCTCCTAAAGATCCTATGAATTTAGTGCGCGGTCCATTCGACTTTGGACAGGTCGACGCCATCCTTGAACATCTCCCAGAGGGGTGAGAGTTCGCGGAGCTTGTTGACCACTTCGATCATTTTGTTGGCCACATAATCGATCTCTTCGTCGGTGTTGAAGCGGCCGATGCCGAAGCGGATCGAGGTATGGGCGAGGTCGTCACCGAGGCCGAGGGCCTTGAGCACGTAGCTGGGCTCGAGGGTGGCCGAGGTGCAGGCAGAGCCTGAAGAGACAGCGATGTCGTTAATGCCCATCAGGAGCGATTCGCCTTCGACGTAGGCAAAGCTCATGTTGAGGTTGTGGGGCAGACGGTGGGTCATCGAACCGTTGATGTAGGTTTCTTCGAGGGCGCTCTCGAGGGTGGTCTTCAAGCGGTCGCGCATGATGCGATGCTTGGCCATCTCGGTTTCCATGAGCTGGTTGCAGAGTTCGGCAGCCTTGCCGAAGCCGACGATACCGGGGACGTTGAGGGTGCCTGAGCGCATGCCGCGCTCGTGGCCGCCGCCGTCCATCTGGGCCGAGATCTGAACACGTGGGTTACGGCGACGGACGTAGAGAGCGCCGACGCCTTTGGGGCCGTACATCTTGTGAGCGGTGAGGCTCATGATGTCGATGTTGTCCTTGATGACGTTGACGGGGATCTTGCCTACGGCCTGGACGCCGTCGGTGTGGAAGAGGACGCCGCGCTCTTTGCAGATTTTGCCGATTTCGGAAACGTTCTGGATGACGCCGATTTCGTTGTTAGCGTACATGATGCTGACGAGGATCGTCTTGTCGGTGATCGCATCGCGGAGCATGTCGAGGTCGACAAGGCCGTCGCCCTGAAGCGGCAGGTAAGTGACGCGGATGCCCTGCTTTTCAAGGTGTTTGCAGGTGTCGAGAATGGCCTTGTGCTCGGTGGCCACGGTGATGATGTGGTTGCCGCGCTCGGCGTACATTTCGGCTACGCCTTTGATGGCGAGGTTGTTCGATTCGGTGGCGCCGGAGGTGAAGACGATTTCTTTGGAGTTGGCACCGATGAGGTCGGCAATTTGCTTGCGAGCATGTTCGACGCCTTCTTCTGCGACCCAGCCGAAGCTGTGGTTGCGGCTGGCGGCGTTGCCGAAGTTTTCAGAGAAGAAGGGGAGCATCGTTTCGACGACGCGGGGATCGCATTGGGTAGTTGCGTGATTGTCCAGGTAGATCGGTAACTTCATAAATAGAAAATTCCTTGTTTGTGCTAGCTCGGCAGGATTTGGGTGAGTTGGCCGCCGCCGAAGACTGCTCCGGGGGGTGGGTTGCCCTGGGGGAGCGGGTCGTCTTTTGTAAGGGCTGTTATTGTGATGCCTTCGAGGAGCCGCAAGATGCCTTCGTGTACTTTTCTGAGCGGTTCTTTTACGGTGCACTGGCCGGATTGGTCGCACTTGTCATGTGTGAAGCAGGCGGTGAGGATGACTGGGCCGTCGACCACGCGAATGACTTCAAGAACGCTGATGAGGTTGGGGTCCCGGGCGAGTTTGTATCCGCCGTTGGTGCCCTGGACGCTCAGGAGGAAGCCGGCTTTGCCTAGCTTCTGGAGGACTTTGGACAGGATCGGGAGTGGGATGTGGTA
>JAPKYY010000932.1 GCA_026394095.1 Acidobacteriota bacterium
GCTGCGGCCAGGAAGTCGTTGATGCGCTCGTAGCCGTAGTCGAATTCATGATTGCCAAGGACGAAGGCGTCGGTATTGAGCGGGCGGAGGACTTCAAAGACAGGCAATCCGCGAAAAATCGTGCTGACCGGTGAGCCCTGAACGTTATCTCCTCCATTGAGAAGAATGCAGCGTGGACAGTTCTTGCGTTCCTGCTGAATTGCCGCAGCAAGGTAGGCCGCCCCTCCTACACCCTTGTCAGAAGGCGAGAGGCGCGCATGGAAGTCATTGAAGTGGAGGATCGAAAAATCGACCACTGAATCTTGCGTCCAGCCTGAAGAGGCTAAACAACAGAGCAAGAGCAGAGAGCGCATGCTCACTATGGTAGCGAGTTAGTATCAGTTTGGAGTTGCTGCAAGCCAGTAGCCGCTGCGCGATTTGACTTCTGCCCCAGAGCGCCGGACCTCAACTTCTATCGAGTGCCAGCCCCCATCGAGCTGGACAGCTTTGCTGGGGCTGTAGCTGAGGATGTATTGGTGTTGCAACTCGTCGCTCAGCTTTTGAACTGCTGATTCGAAGCCGTTCAGGCTTAGAAATGAAAATTCGCTCCCGCCCGTGTACTTCGTATAGACCTCTTGGGGGTTGCTAATGAAGATCGCCTTG
Source organism: Acidobacteriota bacterium (assembly GCA_026394095.1). Lineage (GTDB taxonomy): Bacteria > Acidobacteriota > Terriglobia > Bryobacterales > Bryobacteraceae > Bryobacter. The sequence continues at coordinate 643 of JAPKYY010000932.1, forward strand.
GTTGCCGTAAACATCTCTTTGAAGATGGGCATCACATTACCCATGGTTCCTCCAAGTGCACTCATCTGAGCCTGGGTTGTCGGGGTATTTGCCATGCCGGCAGGCATCGGCCTCGCGCTCGGAGGTATAGGGTTGGGTCGCGGATATTCTGGCGCAGCCATGAGTTTATTCATGATCCGAGACATATTGATCGAATAGACAATTATGTTGTTGAGCTCGACTTCGAGCAAGGCATCCTTCACTCTGGCGACGCTACCGCTCTCTTGCGTTTCACTGACAAGCACGATTACGCGGCGGTGATCGGGGGTGCGTTTCTTGAGCATGCGGGCGGCCTGCAGGACGGCATCAGACATGGCTCGAGTCTGTGAGCCAGGGCGCATCTTTGCCAGGGCTTGCTTGAATTTGTCGGTATCGTTTGTGAAGTCCTGGATGGTTTCTATGCGATGGTCGAAGGTGACGATGGCTGCCTCGCCACGCTCCCCGATAATCAGGGGCTCGAGCATCGATCCGATTTTCATCACAGTTGGCAGAACTTTTTCGGTTGATGCGCTGCGCTGCACAACCAGCACCAAGGATACCGGGACGTAGGACTGATCGAGCCGCAGGTCTTGAACTTTGCCGTTGTCGCGAAGGATAAAGTCTTTGACGTCGAGACCTTCAATCGCATTTCCGTCGCGGTTCTTGACTGAGGTGGGGGCAACCACTGTGCGCGTTGTGACGCGAAGCACCGTGTCGACTTCCTGTGCTGTCGCTACTGAAAGAATTATTGTGGACAATAGCAGCTGCTTAATCATTTTTTTCTCTCTGGTAATCTCCACTCTTGCCGCCACTTTTGGACAACAGGTGTAGATCGGTAATCACTATGCCCTTATCGAGGGCTTTTGTCATATCGTAAATTGTCAGAGCGGCGACTGCTGCTGCAGTCAATGCTTCCATTTCCGCCCCTGTCCCTGCGGTACAACTCACAAAGGTTGTGACGCGAATACCAGCACTTTCGATTCCAAATTCAATATCTACTTTCGAAAGTGGGATCTGGTGGCAGAGCGGGATGAGTTCCGGGGTGCGCTTTGCGGCCAATATAGCGGCGATTCTAGCAACTTCTAGTGGGTCGCCCTTCGGGTTTTGAGGCAGTGCTGCAAGAACCTCGGCCGACATGTGAACGAAGGCATGCGCACTGGCCGTTCTTGTCGTTGCGCCTTTTTCTGATATGTCGACCATGCGGGCAGTGCCTGCAGAATCATAGTGACTAAGTTTGCTCATTGCACCAATACCTGAATGGAGTCTCCGGCCTGCCAGGATTCTTTCTGAGAGTCTACGACGACGAAGCAGTTTGCACGAACCAGGGTAGGGATATCTCCTGATCCTTGCCAGGAAAGAATTTCAACCTTTTGTCCGAAGTCGGAAAGCAATCCGGGCAGAAATCGAGTGAGGCCCGGCTTGTGAGAATAGCTGGACTGAATTGCGGCGGAGTGGAAATGCAATGCTGGATCAGCGATTCCAGAAAGACGGCTCATGGCTGCTTCAGCGAAAATCCGGAAAGTGACCATGGTGGACAAGGGGTTGCCGGGTAGGCCGAAGAAATAAGTACCCTTGGCTTTTCCGAAAACTGTTGGCTGACCGGGTTGTATGAGTACCCGGTCGAAGTAGAATTCTGCACCCAGATTGGAAAGTGCTGTTTCGACAAAATCGTAATCACCCGCTGAGACTCCACCACTGATCAAAAGGAGGTCCGCCTCAAGGCCATAAGCAATCAAGTCGCGGGTGATTTGTTCCTCGTCGGGTGAGATGGGGAGGATCTCCGGACGGCCTCCAAGTCTGCGTACGTCAGCGGCGAGAGCCCAGGAATTTGAATTGCGAACCTGAGTTGGGTTCGGCGTTCGCGCGATATCGACAACCTCATCTCCCGTGGCGAGAATCCTGACAATGGGCTGGCGGGTTACAAGTACCTGGCTTTGGCCTACGGTGGCCAGCATTGCGATTGCCGCTGGATCCATACGCCGGCCTCTGGGTATAACGATGTCTCCTTGCCGGGCCATGCTGCCTGCCGGGCTGATCCACTCGCCAGGGCTAGGCGCACGATCCGTGGTGATGTGGGTGCCGGAGTTTACGACATGCTCTTTCATCACCACCTGGTTAGCGCCATCGGGAATCACCGCGCCAGTCATGATCGAGATCGCTGAGCCTGGGGTCAACGCTTCGGAAGGCATTTGACCGGCTCGTATTTCGCCGCTGATTTCGAGCTGGGATGCCAGGTCTTCAGAGCGCACGGCGAAGCCATCTCGTAAGCTGCGGGCTAGTGGCGGCATATCGCGATCGCTGCGGATATCAGCTGCACAGACGCGTCCTACCGCATCAGTGAGCCATAACGACTCGGTGGGGATGTTTGTGGGAACGAGGACACGGCGGAGTACTTCCTGGCGCGCCTCGGAAAAAGTCAGTGTGGCCATGCCAGAACTCAGTCTAACCTGTAAGTTTGATGGAACCATGTCTTTGGACGATTCGCCAGATGCGAAACGGGCTCGACCGAAAGGTTTTGAGTCGCGAAGAATTGCTTTCATCGCATTCGAAGCAGATGCTCCGGCTGGGCCATCAACTCAATGCGTACACACAAGTTTTTGACCCGCCCATCGCTCGGGACAGTGCTGGTGGATCTCTGGCTGGAATCCCAGTCTCGATCAAGGATTCTCTAGACGTTGCAGGAATGGCAACGGTTTGCGGGCACCGGGCCCGGCTCTCCAGTCGTGCAAACAAAAATGCCCTTTGTGTGGATCGTCTCCTTGATGCGGGAGCCGTCCTCCTCGGAAAAACGAATACCCCGGAAGTCCTGATGAACTGGGAGACTTTCAACGATGTCTATGGAGTGACTTGGAACCCCTGGGATCTGCAGCGAACCCCTGGCGGATCTAGCGGAGGCGAGAGTTCTGCGATCGCTGCTTGCATGTCGGCAGGAGGAATTGGATCAGACGGTGGTGGAAGCATCCGATTGCCTGCAGGGTTAACTGGGATTTGCGGCCTTAAGCCGACGCCAGGGCGTGTGCCGGCAACAGGACATTTTCCTTCTGTGGGCCACCCTGGAGGCTTGCTCGGTGTGATTGGGCCAATGGCAAGAACAGTAGATGATGTAGCGATTCTTTTTGAAGTGGTTTCGGGCCATGCAGATAGTGATCCATTCTCCGTCCCTTTTCAGCCATCCCCCTTCTCACGAAAGATCAAGGTTGGATTTGTTGAGCATCCTGATGTGAGTGTGGCGCTCGCGTTTGTTCAGGGTGAGACCGGACTGTTTCCCAGGCAAGCCTGGCAGCGCCTATACGATGTTTGGCGATTCTTCTTCCTGCGCCTCAATGCGCACCCGATTGGCTTTCCTACGCCACACACTGCCGAGTTCCTCGATCTTGCCCCGCCCACTGCCGCGGAGCTTCTGGAGATGCTTGCCGCCAGGGATTCGTTGCGTTCGCGGTTCTTGATGGCGATGGATGAATACCCGATTCTGTTGATGCCAAATCCAGGATTTGGCGCCTGGCAAAGCAGCGAGTTTCCTGGTGTGGAATCGATGGCTCCACTGACCGTAGCAAATCTTCTAGGACTGCCTGCTTTGGCTCTTCCAGTCGGTTTTGATATCAATGGCATGCCACTCTCGATTCAAGCCATTGCAAAGCCCTGGCAGGAAGAAATGCTGCTCGATTTTGGAAAGAAACTGGAGGAGGTGCGTGGGAGTTTTCCCCTCGCGCCGCTGGCACGAAACATATGATTCTTGGCATTGGTATTGACCTAGAAGAGGTCGCGCGGATTGGCGAATCGATCGAGAAATTTGGACCTCGATTTCTGAATCGGGTGTTTACAGATAACGAGATTGCATTCTGTTCCGGCAAGGCGAATTCGAACGAGCGTTTTGCCGCACGGTTTGCGGCCAAAGAGGCAGCATTCAAGGCTTTACAGGCGTCCTGGGAGGAGGGTCTGAGTTGGCGTGATTTCGAGTTGATTGCCCAACCGGGAGGGGCTCCACGCATGGTTTTGCACGGAGTTGCGGCCCGAATCGCCTCAGATCGGGGAATCAGTAGCGTGCATGTTTCGTTTAGTCACACGAAGACCCACGTCTCTGCGGTAGTGATTGTCGAAGGAGTCTAGCGGCTAACGGCAACGCTGGAGGATCCCGCAGGCACGCGGGTTTGTGCTTCTTCGAGGCGCTTGGCTTCCTGGTATGTGAAGATCATGCGATGGATCACTGTCAGATTCCCGAGGATCGCCGCGATCCAAAGAACTGGAGCCATCCGGTCAAAGAGTGCTCCGATGATGAGCAGTACGACACGTTCGGGCCGCTCCAGAAATCCAACTTTACATTGAGGGATGGTATTTTCAGCGCGGGCGCGGGCATAGCTCGTCATTACGCTGGCAATCATGACCACCGCCGTCAATACGACATATGGCGCTCGGTTAATGTTGCCGTAATAGACCAGAAGACCGATCAGGAGTGCCAGATCGGAGTAGCGATCAATCACACTATCGAAGAATCCACCGAACCTTGTGACCTGGCCTGTTTTGCGTGCAACGCGCCCGTCTACCATATCGAATAGTCCAGCACCGATGATGACGAGGCCTGCCTGCCAAAATGCGCCCCGTGCCAGGAGCCAGGCCGCACCAATATTAATTACCAGGCCGATGAATGTGAGGACGTTGGGATGGATCTTCGAGAGCGCCAGCCCATCGACGATCTTGACGAGCAGAACATTGCAGGCTCGCCCAACTGCTCCGGTCCATGTAGTTTTCGGTTCCACTATTGAGAATGCCGTTTGGCTCAGATTACCCTAAATCCGTGAAATCGTGAATGGTCTTTACCTTCAAAATTTCAAAATTCTTGGTACCGCCTGGTATCACGATCTGCACTTCGTCGCCCACCTGCTTGTTGAGCAGGCCCTTGCCAATAGGGGAACTTGTTGAAATCATGCCATTTGGAGCATCAGCCTCTTCGCTGGTTACAAGTTTATAGGTGATCTCTTCTTCTTTTTTTGTGTCG
>JAPKYY010000889.1 GCA_026394095.1 Acidobacteriota bacterium
CAAGCCAGATTTGCTGCAGCCATGAATGTCTTCCGTGACACCGGATTGCTGAAGGACATGTTTCAGGCTCCCCGGACAGAGGAAGATCTAACGAAGATGATGGCAGGTCTCCACGCATACTATGCCAAGGGGCAAGCTTGCCCATTTCTGGAAGAAGAATCCTGCTCTATTTATGAGGAGCGGCCGCTGATCTGCCGGCAGTTTCTGGTGACTTCGCCGGCGGAGAATTGTTCGAAGATCGAGGGGGAAGGCGTGGAGCGGCTGCCTGTCCCGGCCCGGCCCAGTCGAGTACTGATCGCGCTTGCCTCACAGCAGAAGGAATCGCGGGATGTCGTTCTGCCTCTGATTCAAATTCTCGAATGGACCAGCGAAAATCGATATTTGAGTGAAGAGCGCTTCGCCCCGGAGTGGGTGGCCGAATTTGGAGCTGGCCTGCAGGCCAAGGTGGATGAAGCGTTAGAGAGCGGAGCAATCTAGTTGACCAGCCCCATGCTAATTCCGATGAGTGTGCAACTCCAATTTGGGGAAAGCCCGATTCTGTGCGAAGCAACCGTGCCACTCGAGCCGGTAGAACTTTCTGAGGTGCTACCAGCCTTCCGTTTGATCGCCGATCAATTGATTGATGCTGCTATCGACAAAGCGGCTAGCGAGAACAAAGCCGTCTCCTGCAAGAAAGGCTGTGGAGCCTGCTGCCGCATGGCCGTTCCGGTTTCAGAGCCAGAAGCCTACCGGTTGCGCTCAGTAGTGGATGCGATGCCGGAGCCGCAGAAGTCGCGGGTGCAGGAGAGGTTCGCTCTCGGGATGGAAGTGTTTGGCCGAACCGGGCTGCTCACCAATATGTTTCAGCGGGTGAGCGGTGAAGAAGAAGAGCAGAGCGCCATGGCTAAGCTCGATGCCTACTATGCAACTGGCGTGGCCTGTCCATTTCTTGAAGACGAATCCTGCTCCATATATGACGAGCGCCCGCTGATCTGCCGGGAATTCCTGGTTACATCACCTGCAGAGAATTGCGCCAATATTGATGGTGCTGGTGTAGAGAGACTCCCCACCCTGGCCCGCCCGGGCGATGCTCTGATCCTGATCGCATCCAATCCAAACGAAAAGCGGATTGCGTCGATGCCCATGATTCAGATCCTCGAATGGACAAATGAACACCCAAACCAGCCGGAAGCCAATCCGGGGCCAGAATGGATGGGCCTATTCGTCCAAACCCTGCAGACCAAGGCCAATAACTCGATCTAGAAATTGCCGGATCGGCGCAAAAATAACGAAATGATCAGGAATTCAGGCCGGTACGGGCAAAACAAAGCCGAAGCTTGTTGAAACCGAAGCGCTACCGCCCGCTTCCAACGATTGACTGGGGTTGCGCAGAGGACTATCATCAAGGTAGCTCCCGGAGTTTCTGTTGGGAAGGGAAAACAGTATGAAAGCAAAGCGCTTAATTCAATTTCTAGTCGGATCATCACTGGCTTTGTCGCTAGTGACCGTTCCGGCACTCGCGCAAAAGGCCAAAAAGAAGGACGCCGAGCAAGGGGATCGCGAAACCATCGCCAAGCCTCTCAGTGCTCGTGATCAAAAGCGTCGCGAAGACAAACTGCGCAAGGAACTATACAAAGAAGAGCACTACCGCCGTATCGCGTACGCCAATGAGCGTTTCGCCAGCGGCATCCCCGGCTGGAAGGCTGACCGTGGCCGTATTTACATCACCTTTGGCCCCCCGGACGAAATCGAAGATCACCCGAGCGGCGGCACCTACCAGCGGCCGATCGAAGAAGGTGGCGGTACGACTTCAACCTTCCCTTTCCAGAAATGGCGTTACCGCTATATTGACGGCATCGGCAATGACGTAATGATCGAATTTGTCGACACCACAATGACCGGTGAATTCCGCATGACGATGGACCCGTCTGAAAAAGACGCTCTTCTTTACGTCCCGAATGCCGGCCTCACCATGTATGAACAGATGGGCATGTCGAGCAAGAACGACCGTTTCACCCGTACCGACGGCACCCGCCTCGGCACCGGTAACCAGGCCCTGCCGCAGCGCATGAATCAGTTTGAGCGCCTCCAGCAGTTTGCATTGCTCCAGAAGCCGCCCGCAGTGAAGTTCAAGGATCTTGAAGCCAGCGTCAACTCGAAGGTCACCTTCAACGTGCTTCCGATCATGGTGCGCACCGACTTTGTCCGCCTCACCAATTCGACCGTCATGACCTACATCACCATCCAGATGAACAAGGGCGACTTGCAGTTCAAGTCTACCGACAGCATCTCAAAGGCGATGGTGAACATCTACGCTCGCATCACCTCGATGACCCGTCGTGTCGTCAACGTCTGGGAAACCCCGGTTGTGATTGAAACGCCATCTGTGATGCTCGCTGAAGCCTCCAAGGGCAAGGCCATCTACCAGAACGCTGTACCGCTGCCTCCGGGCACCTACCGCGTCAACGTCGTCGCTAAGGACGTCGTTGGTGGCAACATGAACAACTACGAAATGGCTATCACCGTGCCGCGCTTTGAAGATGAACGGCTTGGTGCTTCGAGCCTGATCCTGGCCGATATGATCGAAAAGGTGCCCACCAAGAACATCGGTGCCGGGCAGTTCGTAATCGGTACTTCCAAGGTTCGCCCGCGTCTGAACGATGCTTTCACCCAGAACGAAAAAATGGGCATCTATCAGGCGCTCTACAATTTCACGCCCGACGAAAAGACACAGAAGCCCCTCGGCAACGTTTCCTACGAGATCTCGAAGGCAGACGGCGGCGAGAAGGTGATTGAGTTTACAGAAGCCCTTTCAGAGATTCCTGGCGCTTCTGCTACTCAGGTGACAATTGAGAAGCTTCTCCCCCTTCAAAATTTTGCTCCCGGGCGATATACTCTCAAGCTGAAGGTCACCGACCAGAACAGCAATCAGTCCCTGGTTCAGACCGCGAATTTTAGCGTCGCGGCCGACACAAATGTCCGCGCAAGCCTGAAGGAGTAGTCACAGCGCCCCTATGTGGTTGCGAGCGTCCCATCGTTCCGCGACTTGGATACCTGGCCTCGTGCTGGGCATCCTGATCGTGTGTCCAACGATCGAGGCAGCCACTGCTGAACCGTTTCGAGAAACCAATTCTCCGCGCCATCACCGATGAGCGCGGAGCTTTTGTTTTCGATTCGCTCAGTCCCGAAAATTACACCATTCGTGTTTCGCTGTCGAGCTTCGTTCCGGCTACACGGGCTAATATTCAGATCGGCCCTGGTGCCGAGAGGTACCTCGCGATCCAGCTTGCGAACCTATTCAGCAGCATCGAAATTTTCTATGCTCCACCGCCAGGCTCTTTCCTTATGAGTGAAGACTGGCGTGCTGCGCTGCGTGGGTCTCTCTCAACCCGGCCGGTGCTGCGTGCCCTGCCTACCTGGGACCCAAATCCCAAGCCTCGATCTGCCAGTGCCGTCAAGCTCTTTACCGACACTCGCGCCCTAGTGCAGCTATCCAGCGGAGACGCACCAACCAACTTCTCACTCGGTTCTCAGTCTGACCTTGGCACCTCCTTCGCGATCGGTACATCGCTGCTTGGTCGCAGCCAGGTGCAGTTCTCCGGAAACCTTGGCTACGGGCTGGCCAGCGGTATCCCTACTGCGGGCTTCCGCACCACATACCAGCGCAGCGTAAATGCGCCTGTGGGATTTGACGTGCCC
>JAPKYY010000204.1 GCA_026394095.1 Acidobacteriota bacterium
CTTCGAGCATGCGGCCAAATTGAATCGCTGCGGCTGGTGTGCAACGGGCATGCAAATCAAGCATGATGTCGAAGTCATCGCCCACCGCTTCACGCATCGCCTTGACGCAATCTGCCGCACGGCGCAGGGTGGCTGCACTTTCGATCGGTTCAGAAATAGGGATCGGCATACCCTTGGCCGCCGTGAAGCCACGAGCCTTACTCTCGCCAATCAACCGGGCGAAATCATCAGGTGCGCCGGTCTTGTACATCCCCTCAAGACTGCCCCCACCAAGATGATCATAGAGCCGCAGCGTATCTCGTACAGGGCCTCCGAGCAGGTCGCACACCGGCTTACCTAGTTCTTTGCCCTTGATATCCCACAGAGCCTGATCGATGCCGCTCATGGCAGACATCGTCACGATGCCTCCTCGCCAGAAATACTGGCGGTTCATGATCTGCCAGATGTGTTCGATGCGTCTTGGGTCCTGGCCGAGAATTAGCGGCTTCAGATCTTCGATCGAGCCCACCACTCCTTTGGTCTTCCATTCGAGAGTCGCTTCACCCCAGCCGTAAAGACCGGGCTGATCTGTCTCTACCTTGACAAAAATCCAGTTACGCATCCGTGCGTTGACAACAATAGATTCAATGCCTGTGATCTTCATGACTTTTCCTTCAGACGTAGATTCTGGAAACTCGTGTTGAGATACCACAAAGGATGGAGTAAGCAATGGTGCCGGCATCACGAGCCATCTGCCGTGCGTCCATGACAACGTCGCCTTCTTGTCCGAGCAGTGTTACGGAATCGCCGGCCATCAATTGGGGAGAAGCCGTCAGGTCAACGGTTGTGACATCCATCGATACTGCACCCAGGATTCTTGTGAGCTTGCCGCCCGCGATCAACTGGCCTCGATTGCCAAGGCGATGCGGGAGCCCGTCGGCATAACCAACACCGAGAATGCCAATTCGCATCGGCTGCTCTGCCACAAACTGGGCACCATAACCAACAGGGGTTCCTGCATCGATGTTTTTGACTAGCAGGATTCTGGCCTTCCAACTCAATGCGGGAGCTACGTCGAGTAACTCATCTGGCACTTTACCCTTTGCCCTCGATACATAACCGTAGATGGCATAGCCAGGCCGAACCAGATTGCGCCAGCAATGCGCCTGGCCGAAATGAAGTGGATTGGTGCTGGCTTCGTGCAGATAAACCGGCCGGACGCCGCTCTTCTCGATTGCATTGCACACTGCTTCAAAGCGTTCATGCTGCTGCCTTGTCTGCTCGCTTTGAAAGTTGGCTGAAGACGCAAAGTGAGTCATCAGGCCCTCAAGCCTTGTCCCTCTTACACGCGCGATGATCTCGTCGATGCCGGCGTTAGTGCCGAGTCTCGCCATACCGCTATCAATTTTGAGATGGTAAGCAAGATCGGGTTCGAGTGTTGCGATCTCGCTCAGATCATGCACTACAGGAGTCAGGCGAAACTCTTTCCAGGCACGTGGGTCTGTATCTACACGATCTGCCATGACAAGGATTCGGGCTCGAATTCCTGCTTCGCGCAAGGCCTTGCCTTCTTCGATATTACTTACTGCCAGCCACTGGGCACCCTCGTGCTCGAGCACCTGAGATACAGCGGTAGCCCCATGCCGGTAAGCATCTGCTTTGACTACCGGCATCAATTGCACGCCAGCTCCCACCGTGCGCTGAATCATTCGATAGTTCAACGCAATCCGGTCGAGCGAAACTTCTAGCCACGTCCTTTGCATAGTTCCCCAAACATCGTCTCGTATTGATCCGTCACTACATCCCAACTGTAGCGCTGCCGCACGCGCTCCAGTGCAGCAGCTCGCAGGGCATCCCGTTCTGACTCACTCATTGCGAGCACGCGGCGTATCGTCTCGGGCAAGCTGTCCTGTTCAAACTCAATGCCGGCACCCCCGGCGACTTCGCAATTCTCGGGTGTCTTCAGATAGAGAATCAAGGCTCCGCGCCCCATTGCTTCAATCAAAGCAGGGTGTGTGCCGCCTACTTCAGTGGCATGGATGTAGGCAAAGCAGTGGGATTGCAGGATGTGATAACCATCACCGTAGATGGCTCCAGGCAGGATGATTCGCGGGTCGGTTGTGTCCTTCACCCGGGCAATGTAATCGGGTGCGTAGGGGGCATCGCCAACCAGCGCGAGCTTCATCGGCGTGTCTACTTTTTCAAAGCTCTCCCGCACCAGCAGTGGATTGTTCTCTGGCTCAAAGCGAGTGACATAGAGGAAGTAATTGCGCGGTTCGAGGCCAAGCAGTGGCTTCCACTCAACCGGGCCTAACTCTGCACCGTAAGGGATGAAGGTAGACGAAGCCTGATAGGTCTCGCGGTAGTAGCGCTCGATTTCGAGAGCATCGGTAATGATCCTGGTGGGACAAAATGTCGAGAGCCATTCCGATAGGTGATACCACTTCTTGGCGAGCACATTCCACTTTTTGCGTTTGCGCTCGAGGCCGTCTACGTTGATCGCCACCGGCATCCCCAGAAGGCGTGGCATCCAGGTATAGATGGCATTTGCGCCATTGCAGAAGAGCACAACGTCGACGTGATGGGCTAGAAGGTGCAGTGTTGAAAAACCAGTGTGTGCGAGGGTATCGAAATACTTGTGGCGGATGGTAGGCAGGTATTGCCGCTGAACGCCGCGATAGGTGCCAGCAGGCTCCTGATCCCGGCAGTAGACAGTGACGGAGTGCCCTCTGGTGACAAGGCGTGTAGCCAATTCTTCAGCGAAGGTCTCAAAGCCGCCGTAGCGGGCCGGAATTCCTCTGGTGCCTAGGATTGCAATGCGCAAGCGAATCGCTTAACTGCGTACGACTTTGGCCCGGGCGGGCACGCGTACGGTTTTGGGTGCTGGCTGGCTGACGGGCTGAAACTGAAACCACCCCGCCAGGTATTCATCGCTCACGCGACGGTTGGCCATGATCACTTTGCGCTTGGCCACCACGCTCTTCCACTTCTTTGCCAGAATCCAGAAGGCACGCAGCGAAGAATGTTCCTGCAGGATACAAGCACCGATAACAACCAGATCCCGCATGGTGATGTGGAAGAAGTTTCTGACGTAGAGATTGGGAGTCATGTTCTTCACCCGCATCAGGAATCGGTTCTTTACCGAATGCATGTTGATGGCAGAGGGCAAGGCTCGCCGGTTGCCGGGCAGAACGGAGCGCACGTGATAACCCCGGGCATGAGGAGTGTAGAGGGTCTTCCAGCCGTAGATCTGCGCTCGCCATGCCACATCGGCGTCTTCGCGGTAGACGAAGAAATCGTTATCGAAGAACTCGCCTTCAATCGAGATATCGTCAATCATCTCGCGGCGATAGAGTGCTGCGGCTGCAGTGGCGCCAAAGACGTATTCAAAATTCAGATAGTCGCCGTTGTCGACATCGCGGCTGCCACGGTCCAGGTGACGCAGCATCGGGTTGAAGTAGATTCCGGTGGAATCCACCAGTGGCTTCTCAGGCAGGTCGAAGGTGGCCATCATCGCCAGCAGCTTGCCGCAAACCGTGCCAATCTGAGAATCCCGGTTGCCAGCATCTACCAGACTCTGGATGAAGTTGGGCATCAGCAGTACGTCGGGGTTGAGGGTAAGAATCCACTCACCGCTCGACATATGGATTGCCTGATTCTGGGCAGCGGCAAAGCCAACATTTTCTTCGTTGTTTACGATTCGAATCCGGTCGGCAAACTGATCGAGAATGTCGAGGGTTCCGTCGGTTGAGACATTATCAACTACGATGACTTCTTTTAGGGGATAGCGCTGCGCAAGCACCGATTCCAAGCATCGCTTGATGAAGCGTCCGCTATTGTACGTAACGATTGTGACTGAGACTAAGCCGTTATGCATTTTAGAGATGTTCTGCGCCTTCCGCGTGCCGACTAAATCGGCGGTGATCTACCCGGTCCAGGACAAGGCTCACCCACGCTAAACAAAAAATGTCAGCGTAGACACCGAGGGCGCGGACACCCTGGCGCCGATAAATGATCCCCGTTAATGCCCTTGGGACGGACGCAGCGGCAACAGCCAAACAAACCAGACGACCGGACAACCACCCAAAATGCTGAGTGGCGTATCTTAGAAGGCTACCATACCACGCCAACTCTTTGAAAGGCCACAAGATTTTCTCAATACTTGCCCCGCCGCGGTGTTTTGCCCTGGCAGCCGGGCAATAAATGATTTTGTGTCCCGCTTCACGCAATCTCAGACAGAAATCGACGTCCTCAAACCAGACTGGCCAGAATCCCTCGTCCATCCCATTCAGTTTTTTGAATATGTCTTTGCGAACCATCAGGAATGCCCCGGGAGGTTGCTCCACTTCCTGGGCCCGACTGGCATCGAAGTCGACGCACCGGTATCGCTGGTTCACCCGGTTTCCGGGAAAGAGCCGGTTTAGGCCCAGCACTTCAAAGATCAAAGTTGAGGCTGTTGGCAGTCTTCGCACTGCAAACCCGGTTTGCAATTCACCACTGGCCCCGAGCAGCATTCCCCCGGCTGCTCCGCCTCGGGCTGCCTCGGCCATTGCATCCAAACCTGTCTGTACAAGACAGTCTGGATTTAAGATCAGCGCGAAATTGCTAGAAAGCGCCGCCACCCCCTGGTTGACTCCACCTGCGAATCCGAGATTTTCTGGAAAGTACAGCAACTTCACCCCGTCGATCGCCGCGACAATTTCGCGCGTCCGGTCTTTGGAGCCGTTATCGACGACGACAGTTTCAGCCACTCCCGCTTTTTTTGCCGCCGCGATGCACTCGGCAATGTCCTGTTCGGAATTCCAGGTGACGATCACCGCGCCGATGCTCTTCATAGGCTGAGTGCCCAATACCAGCGCCAGAATCGATCCTGCCCGGTGACTGCGCCAACGTCAAAGATTTCCCTTTCGAGATCCCTTAGAAACTCTGATTCCGAACCCGATGATTGAAACGCAGCCAGGCCCTCCCATTTGCCGCGGCACCAGTCGGCAAAACACCCATGGCGGGCAGCAGCCAACCCCCAAAGCCCCTGGCCGACGAGAACCTTCCACCAATCGGGAGCTCCATATCTTGCCACCAGCCTTAACTGGTTCCGCGAACTCAAGCGAACCTGGCGGGGATGCCATTCCCCCAGAGTTGAGCTGCCCCGATGCCAGGCGACGGCACTTGGTTCGTAAATCCCTCGAAAGCCCAGCTTGAGCCCGCGCATGCCAATATCGACGTCTTCGAGATAGCTCTCAAAGCTTTCATCGAGGCCACCAGTGGCGAGGTAGTAGTCGCGACGGAGCAGGATGGCCGTCCAGGGTGCCAGTGAGATTTCGCGTTTCTGGCTCCAGAAGACTCCATCCGATTTGCCGCAGCCCGCGCGCATGGGTACACCGCTGTGGCTCAAGAGGTCCCAGGTGGCATCAAGTATTTCAGTTGAATCCCAGGCCATCACCTTGCCGACGACGAAGGCTGCATCATTCGATGAAAGGCGTTCGAGCCAGTCTGGTGCGAGCTTAAGATCGTTGTTGAGAACAGCGACACGCTCGCCTCCGGCCTCAGCCAGACCCCGATTGACGGCGTGAGCGAAGCCCAGGTTTTCGCCGAGATCGACAAAGCGTGCTCCGGCTGCGCGGGCCAGTTCTGCACTGCCATCGCCCGATCCGCCGTCGACAATCCACACTGCTTCAGGCTTGAGTGTCTGCCGGGCAAGGCTCTCGAACAGGGTTTCCAGATGTGCCCGGCCCCGCCAAGTCGGAACTACGACGTGAATCGCTTCTTGACCAGAAACCATAGATTGTAGAATCCATCGCGCCACGGGTTGAGCTTGATTTCACCAAGACGGGAGGTGTAATGAATCGAAATTTCGGCGAAGCGCACCTTGTCGCTTTTGAGGGCTTCGATTTTTATTTCTTCGCTGAACGCCATTCCGTCGCTTTCGAGCGTCATTTCAGAGAGGATACTTCTGCGGAAGACCCACATGCCGCTCTGCGAATCGCTGACCCAGCGAAAATAAAGCAGGCTCATGGCGATCGAAAGGATGAAGTTGCCCATTTTGTGTTTGAAGCTCATCGCCTTTGGATCGCGCACGGGAAACCGCGACGCATTCAGAAAGTCGACCTCAAGATGACGAAATGCTTCCAGAAGGTACGAGATGGCGTCCGGCGGATAGCTATGATCGCCGTCGAGGGTGACAATGATGTCGCTGGTTGCAAAAGCGAAGCCCTTCTTGTAGGCCCGCCCGTAACCTCGAGCATCCTCGCGAATTACTCTGGCTCCGAAATCGGCAGCCACTTCGCTGGTGCGGTCGGTCGAACCGTTATCGACGACAATCACCTCATCGACAAAGGGCGGCATTCGACGCAAGACCTGCTCGATTCCCTGCTCCTCGTTGAGACAAGGCATGATAACGGTAATGCTTTGGTTGTTGTACATCAGAAAAGGAAATTCCAGAATCGCATGCGCACACTCGCTCTACTAGTCTCTACTACTCTTGCCACCATGATTGGCTTCGCTCAGGGCAATGCCGAATTGTCTCAGGTACAGACGATTTATCTTATGCCGATGGCCAATGGCTTTGACCAGTATCTTGCCAATCGCCTCCGTGCCGTCAACCAGATTCGCATTGTGACAGACGCAAGCAAAGCTGACGCCATCTTTACCGACAAGATTGGGCTTGCCTTTGAAGCCCGGCTCGATGAGATCGAAGCTGCAGCCAAAGAGAAGATTGCTGCCGCGACGCCGCATGTTGCCGGGGAAGCGCAGCCAGGCATGAAACTTGCTCCAAAAGTTGTGTCGAGCATTGGTCGCGGCCGTGGTACCTACTTTCTGGTGGATCGCCGCTCGCGAGTTGTGCTTTGGTCCAGCTTCCACAAGGCAAAGGATGCCCAACCCAAGAACATGCATGCCAATGCTGGCAAAGTAGCCAGTGAACTGGCTGACGATTTCAGTGGGAAGAAGAAGTAAGCCGCTTTTTGTATTCGTCGGCTAGTCTCCGGATTACAACGCTCGCGTCCCACTCCTGTTTGACGTATTGATAGGCCCGTTCGCCCATCGCTGCAGCATCGTCTCTATTTTTGAGCAGGTCTTCAATTGCAGAAGCGAAAGCTTCCGGGCTGTCGGCCAGCCGGCAGTAACGGCCATCTTCTTCAGCCAGGCCTTCAGCCCCGATCCGGGTGGATACCACTGGGATTCCGAAAGCGAATGCTTCGAGCAGTTTCACTCGCACGCCGCTGCCGGCCTGAATCGGACACAGGAAGACGCTTGAGGATTGCATATCCGCTTCGATACTTTCCTTGAAGCCGGCTAGTTCCAGAATCCCATCAGAGTTAGCAAAGGCATAAGCCGGGGGCGGATCTACACCGATTGCCAAGATTCGAAAGTCTACCCCGCGCGTTTTGAGAATTGGCACTACCTCATTGAAAAACCATTGCAGCGCCTCGAGATTCGGCAGGTGCCGAAAGCCCCCAACAAAAAGCAAAGTGTTGCCGGGGCGAGCTTTCAGATTCGCTGGAAACGCATCTACCCTGATGCAGGCCCTCAAGCCCGACATGACTTTTTTTCTGAGTTTCGGCTCCATGCTCAACAGATAGTCGCCGTTGGCCCTGGTGCATACCTCGATCAGGTCGAACCTTGGCAGCATCTTCATTTCCCAATGCATCGCCTTCAGATACTCGATGCCTGCCGGGATTCTCCAAAGCAGGCTCTGATTCGTTCTGAGCTGTCGCTGGATCGATTGAAAGTAGATGTCGTGCTCGAAGATCGTCGAAAGTACGTTTTTGAATTCACAACCGTATTGACCGAGATTGGTGTATTCAATCTGCACCACGTCGATCTTCTGGTTCAGTATCGTTCGATGCAGAATCCAGTCGAGGTCCCCGTTGGCGAATTCCATCACGGAGCTGGGAAGGAGGCTGAACAGGGCCTGTGGCTGCCCGGTCATTCGCACCATAAACTGCATGCTGGCCGTGTAGGGTGCCAGATCCTGATGTGCCTCGCGCTCCCACTCCTCATCAAGCAGCGCAACCAGATGGACATCTGCATGGCGACTTAGTTCTCTTACTGCCAACTGCATGAAAACTGCCCCGCCGTGGCTGGCTGGACAAAGCCCATAAGGCGATAGAAACAAAACGCGAGGTCTATTTGTGTTGAGATCTTTCGAGAGGTAGTGATCGCGATAGTAGCCACCCAGTGGCCGTTGGAAGGCTGTACGGTCGTCAATCGCAGCATGGCTTCGGGCACGCCATCTGGCACTGCAAATTTCAGGTAGCTGAAAGGCAGCCCGGATCAAGCCGGGAAAGGTGGCCCGGCCTGGGGCATCGCCGGTGAAGAGACTCAAAAGTGCAGCGATGTGGCTGGCCACAAACTGTTCCACCAGCATCTTGGGGGAGTGGATGTTTTTCCAGGCGAAGAGGACAAAGTTCTTGCGGACAATGGAGTGGATGTAATGCTGCGAGAACTTCTTGCCAATCGTGCCGCGATGCTCGTGCCACACGTGGCTCTGCGGTTGATAGAGTACGCGCCAGCCGCGCTTCCATGCCCCATAGCCCATATCCGTGTCTTCCAGGTAGAAGGGCCGCAGTACCTCATCGAAGCCGCCAAGCTCAAGGAACTTGCGGCGGTCAAAGGCGCAAGAGCCGCCCCCGCCATAAAAGCACGGGTAGAGATCTTTCACTTCTTCATCGATGCGGTGTCTGAGCTCAAGCACTCCGCGCCGCCACGCAGCCTGAGTTAAGCCTGTTTCTTCGCGTACCTTGTTTGGATCGGAGAAAAAGATCTGGCACGAGACGGCGAACACATCGGCGTCGTTAAAGCCCTTCAGCAAGGGAGCCAGAAAATCAGGTGCGACACGCATGTCGCTGTTGAGAAGCACGACGATATCGTTCTTGGCTTCTCGAAAGCCTCGATTGGAGCCGCCGCCGAAGCCCAGGTTTTTCTCAAGCGCCACAACCTTTACGCTCGGAAATCGTTCGCGCATGAATTGTGCGCCACCGTCTGAGCTACCGTTGTCGACAACAATCACTTCGTTGTCCGGGTGGCCACTCATCGCTTCGATCACACTGGGCAGGTACTTCTCGAGTAGATCCTTTCCATTCCAGTTGGGGATCACGACACTTGCCGATTGATTGCGGGCGCGCTCATTTGGAGGCAGTTGCCTGTTGCCCAGCAGCAGCCATAGTAGGTCGGTAAGCCAAAGGCAGGCGAGTTCGATTAGCGCCAGGAAGGGACTCACAATCAGCATCGGTCCCTGGCGCAGTAGCCGTTTCAGAAGGATCATGAAATCTTGGGTCCGAGTCCGAATGCCTTCCCCATTCGGATCCAGCGCGAGGCCTCTACTGCCGCTACTTTGCCCTCTGCTTCTTCACGCTGCTTCTGTTCGCTTTGGGCCCAAAGCGTACGCTCAATTACCAGTGCTTCCGCTTCGTCGAGCTTCTTCTGATATTCGGCAAGCTGCTCGCCAGCTTTTTTCAAATCCCCATCGAGCTTCACCGAATGAGCTGCAATTTCCGAGATCTGGGAATCCAGTTTTGCTTGATTTGCTTGTGCACATTCCGCCTGCTTCAGCGCCTCGGCTTCGACTTCCTGCAGGCGCTTCTCGTAGGCCGCCACCACCTGTGCTGACTCTTCATGTTGGGCCGCCAATTCGCCCTCCATACGCGCAATGGCCTGCTGGGCTTTCTCGACGCGCTGGTTTTGCTCGAGGGCCCATTGGTTTTTGGCTTCCATCTCAAGCTTGAGTAAACGAAACTGATCCACCAAAGTTTTGTGTTCAGCCCTTGATGCTTCCAGCCACTCGTTCTTTGTGGTCAGCTCGCCTTCGAGCCTTTGTATGTGATGCTCGCGCTCGCGCAGAACATTCGCAGCAGTCGGTACATAAACAAACGAGGGTGCGCCTGTCATTGGCTTGGCTGCACAAACGGCTAGAAAGAAATGGGCCTCGTCCGGATCGGGCTTGCCTGACTCCAGTCTCAACTCTGTACCTACTGCGCCGTCCAGCGGCAAGAACACCAGGCCACTGGCGTGGTTCTGCACAAAGAAGGTTTGGTGCTCGAAGAATTCACCGAGCACTTCCCGAAACTCTTCATACGAAAACTCATGTTCATGAAAGGGGTTTGGCCCGTTGAGTTTGCGGCTCTCGGCATAGAACTTGATGTTGGGTGTCGAGATTACCAATTGGCCGCCGGGAGCCAATACCCGTCGGGCTTCGGCCAGTAGTGTTCGGTATTCCGTCAGGTGCTCTATCACCTCAAAGCACACACCCAATTGAAAGCTGCCATCGGTAAAGGGTAACTGCTCGAGACTGGCTACTTGAAACTGTAAATTTGCCGCTGTGTATTCTACTTTGGCTTCGGCAATTGCTTCTTCAGAAACGTCGACACCAACCACACTCTCGGCCTTCTTTGCCAGCTCGGCCGACCCGTACCCGCTGCCACAGCCCAGATCGATCACCTTCTTGAAGCGACAGAGCCGCGAGGCAAACAGATATCGCGACAGATGTTCGTTCCATAGATCGACATCCACTTTTCCCGGGATCACTCTCTCGCCGCTAAATTCAGCCATGTTTCACCTTCGCGTTAACTTCCACCCTGCACGGCAGATGCAGATACCCGTAAACCTGCCCTTCGCCATGACCCATCTGCAGCACCAGTGCATTGTCGATCCAGTCGCAGTGCTTGTAATTCACCAGGCCTCCATCGGCAATTGCCGGTGAAAACGAAAAATGCGATGGATAGAGCTCCGGGATCTCGAGATGAAAATCTACGGTCACTGTATCGCCTGGTCCCATAGGCGGCAGGTCGTGCCCTTCACGGATTGTATTGGATCCTGCAAAGTCGATACCCATATGGTTGCGCATCATGAAACCAATATTGGGTAATGCAATCCATTCCTTGGCTCGCGCGCTGATCCGCACTACAAATTTTGAATTTGGCTCCAGCATCCCGGCCACCTGTCCATGTTCGTCGAGAACAGTGATTCCGAGAATTTCAGCCCGCCCGTCACCATGACGATGATCGACATTCGGGATGCTTGTTACGAGTTCCGGAGCCTGCCCTGCACTCTGAGCTTCCTCGAGTCTGATCTCGGCCTGATGTTCCACAAAATTCGAATCCTTGGCCGTCATCTCGGCCAGATACTTCGCAACCACGATGTCGGTGGCCCCGATCTCCCGTACCCGTCCATGATCGAGCCACATGACCCGGTCTCCAATTGCCTTCACATCGCCCGTGGAGTGGCTGACAAAAAGGATCGTTACTCCCTTTTGCCTCAGCTCATGCACTTTGCGCAGACAACGCTGTCTGAAGTAGACGTCACCAACAGCCAGCGCTTCGTCTACCAGCAGAATCTCCGGGTCCACATGGATGGCAACAGAAAAAGCCAGGCGCACCGCCATGCCACTCGAATAGGTTTTTACCGGCTGATCGAGAAAGTCTCCGATCTCGGCAAATTCTTCGATGCTCTGAAATCGCTTGTCTGTTTCGGTTCGCGACAAACCCAGGATCGCCGCATTCAGATAAACGTTATCGCGACCGCTGAATTCCGGATTGAAGCCAGAGCCGAGTTCCAGCAGCGCAGCAACACGCCCCTTCACTTTTGCCACACCCCCGGTAGGCTGCAGGATCCCGGCGATAATTTGCAGCATCGTACTCTTGCCAGAGCCGTTTTCTCCAATGATGCAGAAGGTCTCACCTGCTGCAATCGAGAAGCTCACGCTGTCTAGCGCCTTGAAATCACGATGTTTTTTTACCCGGTTTAGTGTGATCAGTTCTTTGAGACGGTCTGACGGAGCATCGTAAATTGCATAGGTCTTCGATACGTTTTCAAACGAAATGACAGGTTCTGTGACTGGTACGCTCACTATTTTTCTGCCTAAGCTTTTCCCTTCCTGTTTGACAAGCATGCCGCTTCGCCTCTAGCCTGAAAGAGTGGCATGTCGTTCGCCACTTTCGCCGGCGTAGCTCAGAGGTAGAGCGAGGGTCTCATAATCCCTAGGTCGGAGGTTCGAGTCCTCCCGCCGGCACCACCCACCTTCCTTCTTAATTCTCCCCCACCATGGCTTACGATTTTCTCTGCAACACTTCGTTGCAGCTCTTCTGTTGGCAGTGCGAGGATTGTTCTTGCATGGCCCATCGAGAGTCGTCCGTCGCCCAACATTCCCTGGAGATCTTCCGGTAAACGTAAGAGCCGTAAGAAGTTAGTGATCGTAGTGCGGTCTTTGCCTGTTCTGCGGCCGATCTCTTCATGGGTGAGATTCAGCTCGCGGCTTAACCGGTCAAAGGCCACTGCGGTTTCAATTGCGTTCAGATCATCGCGCTGGATATTCTCGATTAGTGCCAGTGTCAGGACGTTTTCGTCAGCCACATCCTGGATCACCACCGGCACAGTTGCCAGGCCAGCGATCTTGGCGGCGCGCCATCGGCGCTCGCCAGCAACGATCTCAAACACCTCACCCTGTCGTCTCACCAGCAGAGGCTGGATGATCCCATTGGCTTTGATGCTTTCGGCCAACTCGTGCAAGCGGTCCTGTTGAAAGACCGTACGTGGCTGGCGAGGATTGGCGAGGATTGCCTCGATCGCCATTTGTGTTAAACCTGCACCCGTCTCTGAAGCTGCTGCTGGCACCGGGGCTACAGGCGCTGAGGATCCGCCACTTGGCCGATTCGGCAACAAGGCCGAAAGACCCTTACCCAATACTCGTCGTGGATCTTGCTGCTTGCTCATTGGCGATGATCTCCTTTGCTAACTTGATATAGCTTTCTGCGCCCTTGCTGCGTACGTCATACGAGATCACGGGCTTGCCAAAGCTGGGAGCTTCAGCGAGGCGAATGCTGCGGGGAATAACCGTTTCAAAAACCTGTTTGCCGAAGAACTCGCGCAGATCGTTGGCTACCTGGCGAGTCAGGTTGGTTCGGTCATCGTACATGGTGAGCAAAACACCTTCGATCGGCAACTCATGCTGGAAGGCTTCGCGAATCCTCTGCACGGTGTCGATCAACTGCGAAACACCTTCGAGGGCGAAGAATTCGCACTGGATCGGCACAATGATCGAATCTGCCGCTACCAGGCCATTGAGGTTTAGCAAGTCCAGCGCCGGTGGGCAATCTATCAGAATGTAATCGTATTGGCTTCGCACTGCATGCAGCGCATCGCGCAAACGGAATTCTCTTTCTGGAACATCCACTAAATCTATGTTTGCAGCCACAAGATTTTTGTCGGCGGGAATCAAAAAGAGCCCGTCGAAGTCGGTTGCGACAGTTGCTTCTGCTGCTGTACAGCTTCCGGTTAGAACGTCATAACAGGAATGTGCCAAGGCATCTTTTGAAACCCCTACCCCACTGGTAGAGTTGCCTTGGGGGTCGCCGTCAACTAATAGTACCTTGAGCTCACCCAGGGCCATGGAGGCCGCCAGATTGATCGCGGTTGTTGTTTTCCCGACGCCACCCTTTTGATTGGTGATCGCGATGATTTTTCCCACGCGCTTATATTAGCACCCTCGCCAAGCCCTGATGTGCCACGTGGAACATTGAAATGGATTCGGTTTCTTTCTTGAAACAGGCAACGCCACAACCTTTCACTGGGGGGCAGCAATCTACGAATTCTGAGCCTTAGAACCTGAATTACCAAAGCAGAGGAAGTGAGGCATGAAATTCGACCTCCATGGCAACAATCCTGCCTAGGAGCCCGATTCTGCCGATCTTTCCTCGCGAATCACGATCAGTACCTTCTTGGGTGGCTCCATAGCTAAAGGATCAACCGATAATCTGGAAAATCTGTTGGGAGCATATTCGGTGGAAGGGGTCGGGTATCTATTTGCAGATCCGCATGGATTCCACCAATCGGCTCGCGATCTTGGCGCAAGCTGCGTTCCACGTGAAACATTCGCCATTGGTGTTCTGTTCTGTCGGCAAGATCAAAAGAAAAGGCCCCGAAGGGCCTTGAACTGAGATTGGCGTAAGGAAATCAGCTTTCAATCGAAAAGTTCCACGTGGAACAAATCGCTATTGCGCAGATCGAGGCATGCTGAGATAAACATCCAGAATGGCCACAGCGGCAGGGGTAACACCAGGAATTCGACCTGCGTGGCCCAAAGTCTCTGGACGAACCCGATTC
>JAPKYY010000683.1 GCA_026394095.1 Acidobacteriota bacterium
GTTACGGACGCCGAGACGGCCGCTCCACTGGCCGGGATCGGAATCCTCAGTGCGATCAAAGTGGAGGTTGCCCTGCCAACTGCCGCCCTGAGCTCGCGAGAGGAGGGGGAGGCTTGAAGCCTGAAGGAGGAGGCCGAGACCAGATTTGAGGCCTTTGATACTGAGGAGTTGAGTGGCTACGTCGAGTTGGAGAGCGCCGGTGCGGGCGTTCCAATCGGCACTCATGTTGGCGGTTTGAGATTCGCCGACGCGGATTTCAGAAGGGGCGAGGAGCCAGCGGGAGCCTTCGACTACTGCCGTAGCGGAGGGCGTCATAAGGCCGGGCTGGTCTGGGACTTCGATGCTGGAGTCGGCGAAGTGGATCATGCCTTTGGCAGGGACTTCTTCTTTACTGGGCCAGGCGTAACCGATGACGCCATTGAATTTGCCTTTGCCGGTGAGGCCTTCGGGGAGCTTGGCTTGGGCTTCACGGCCGAGGTCGATTAGCTTGGTGAGCTCAATGTCGCGGAGTTGGAGCAGGAGTGCGCCTTTGGGGGACTGAAAGAAATCGCGGGCACGCATACGGACGTGGACCGATTCGCCACCGACGGTGTCGTGAGCAAAGCGCTGGCCAGGGATATCGAGGGAGCCAGCAAGAGCCAGCTGGTTACTTTTGCCGATGAAGGGGAGGAAGCCTTGGGGTGCGAGACCTTCAAACTGCAGGCTGGCTTCGATGGCGGCTTTATTCCACGGGCCTTTGAGGCGGCCTTTGCCGGAGAGCTTACCGGCGAAATCGACACCTCTGGCACCGAAGAAGAAATTGAAAGCGTGGATGGAACTGGGTTGGAGTTCGAGATCAAAATCGAGGTCGGGGACGGCGCCGGGTGGAGCGTGGACTTCGCCCCGGAATGAGAATTTGCCGAAGCCCTGGGTGCCGCGATCGGTGCGGGCCGGCTCGGCAGAGAAGAAAATTTTGACGTCGCCTTGAGAAGTGGGGGCGCTGATGTCGACCAGAGCGTTGGTGAGGTAGAAGGCGTTTTTGGCGTTGCCTTGTTTGAAGTTGAGACGGCCGTTGCGGACTTCGAGTTCAGGGGGGCGGAGGTTGCCGGAGACAATGCTTTGGATGTTCCAGCCGCTGGGGCCGCGCATGAGGTTGACGCTGGGTTCGGTAAGGCGGATTCTTGCGGCTTCGAGGCGACCGGAGAGGAGTGCGAGTACACTCGGCTGGACCTCGAGAACTGTGACGTAGGCGAAGGGTTCGAGGGAATAGGCTGGATCTTCGCTGATGGTGACATCGTCGGCCAGGATTGCCGGTGTCGGGAAGATGCGGAAGCGGGTTTCTCCCTGGATGCGTACCTTGCGGGAGAGGGCGAGTTGGAGACTGGTTTCGAGAGTTTGTTTGACCCAGCTGGCGCTGGCGAAAGGGAGGGCCAGGGCGGTGAGCAGGAGGACTGAGCCGGCGAGCCAGAGCTTGCGTTTCATGCGCGGGCCTTCCAGCGGGCGAGGAGCCGCTCGTAGTCTTGAGGGGTGTCGCAATCCTGGGCGACACCGGGATCACTGACGTCGATGTAGGTGGCCGGGAATTGGCTGAGGACTTGTTTGGCGTTTGAGCCGGGATCCGCCTGGCGCAATGCGTCGATCGCAGGTTGACGGATCAGGATGGGGTGGCCACTGTGGCCTTCAAAGCGCGGCTTGACGATGGTTTGGGTGGGTGCGGTGAAGAGGCTGGCGATTGAGGGCTGCTCTATTGAGGCGAAGTCGACGGGGCTTAGGAGGATCGTTTCTGCGCTGGTTGCGGCGAGGCCTTTTCTGAGGCTGGAGAACATGCCGTCGGCGTGATTTTCGTTGAAAAGGAGTTGAGGTGCGAGTTGGGGCAAGGTGTTGAGGATCTGGCTATGGTGTGTGCCGGTGATGATGATGGTTTGCTCGCAGAATTGGTTGAAGAGTTTTGCCAGACGTTCGAGCATGCTTTTCGAGCCTAAGGGGAGAAGTGCTTTGGGCTGACCCATGCGGGACGATGCACCGCCGGCAAGGACGATGCCGCAGGTCATTTTATACTCGCAGCAGTTTGGCTGCTGGCGAAGATGCCCTTGGCTACGGACTTCCATTTGGGGTCTGCCCCGCGGCGGACCGCGATCATTTCGGCAGCGACGCTGACAGCAATTTCTTCTGGAGTGATAGCGCCGATTTCAAGGCCCATCGGGGCATAGATACGCTCGAAGCTTTCGCGGCTGACGCCTTCTTTTTCGAATTCCTTGACCACGGCAATCACCTTGCGTTTGGAGCCGATCATTGAGATGTAGCGAGCTTCGGTGGTGATGGCCCAGCGCAGGACACGCATGTCGTCGCGGTGGCCGCGGGTGACGATGATGATGTAGCTGGACGAGTTGATGTTGAGTGAGGCGAAGGCGTCTTCGTATTCGGCTGCGAGGACTTCGTCGACCTCGGGGAAACGTTCGCGGTTGGCGAAGCTTTCGCGGTTGTCGATGACAGAGACGCCGAAGCCTGCCATGGAGGAAACTTTGGCGAGGCTTTTGGAGATGTGGCCGGCACCGAAGATGAAGGCATGAGGCTGGGGGACGATTGCTTCGATGAAGACGTTGAGCTGGCCGCCGCAGATCAGGCCGTTGTCGTAGGCTGCGTCCTGACCGAGGTTGAAATTGAGGTGGCGGGGCTTTTCAGTTTCAATGACTTCGCGTGCGGCGTTCCAGACTTCGGCCTCGACACAGCCGCCGCCGATGGTGCCCATGAAACTGCCGTCTTCGCGAACGAGGATTTTGGCGCTTTCATAGCTGGGGATCGAGCCATTGACCTCAACGATGGTGGCCAGGGCGCACTTCTGGCCGAGCTTGCGGAGACGCACAATTTCTGAGAACAAATCCATGCCATTCTGATTTTAGCTCTCATCTGAAGAAACCTGTGAAACCTCAAGCATTCATCTTTGATATGGACGGCGTGATCGTCGACTCGATGCCCTACCACGTGCGGGCCTGGGAGGTATACCTAGAACGGCAGGGGAGAGATGCGCAGACCCTGAACTCCCGGATGCACGGCAAGCATAACGATGAACTTTTGCGAGATGTCTTTGGTAGTGAATTAAATATTGAAGATATTCAGCGAATGGGATCGGAAAAGGAAGCGCTATACCGGGAATTGATTGAGACAGAGCTTGAGGCGTCGCTGGTGCCAGGGATCCGGCAGTTTTTGATAGAAAACTCGCTGATGCCTAAGGCAGTGGCTTCTAATGCAGAGGCAGCGAATGTAAATTTCGTTCTGGACCGGGCTGAACTGGGCGGATACTTTCTTCATGCACTGAACGGTCAGATGGTAAAATATGGAAAACCACATCCGGAAATTTACCTTAAAGCCTCTGAACTCTTGCAGATAGAACCTAAAGACTGTATAGTTTTTGAGGATTCCCAAACTGGGATAGATGCGGCAGTGGCGGCAGGAATGAGAGTAATAGCTATAAATTCTCATAGGACTAGCCTTATTGGACAGGCGGTAGAAGCCGATCATTTCTTAGATAGTCGACTTCACAAATGGCTCGAAGAACAAGCATAAAGATCGTAATTTGTTTGAGTGCTCTGCAAATTGTCTATGGGCAGGGCGCTACTGAGGAGTCGCGGGCATACCGAATCGTAAAGTTATCGGAGGCGTCGGCGCGGGTAGGGCCGGACTATCGCCCGAAATTGTTGGGTGAGGTGGTACGGGTACAAGGATTGGTTCAGGCACCGGTGCTGGATGCGCCGGATGCCAGTTATCTTGCTTTGCTCGATGCAGAGGGCAAAAGTTCTGGATTGATGCTGGTATTTTCCGGCGATAACGAATCCAGAAAGCCTACGGGGAAGGACATCGTAGCTGGGGCATTGATCGAAGCTTCCGGCATCGTGAGTTTGCATGCCGGGCAAGCGGTAGTGAAGCCCAGTGAGTTGAAGGTGATTGGGAAAGGGAGCTTGCCAGATCTGATCCGGTTGACACCGATGAGTGCGGCGAGCTTTCAGTATGAGGGGTTAAAGGTTGAGATTCAGGGTGTAGTAGGAGAGTTTCGGGAAGGATCGAAGGGCGACCTTCTGGATTTCAGTGAGGGGGGGCAGTCGATCCGGGTATTTCTGCCGCTGATGAAGGGGGGTGCGGAACATCCACTGGCTGTTTATCAGAAGGGCGACAGGATCCGAGTGCAGGGACTGGTGAGCCAGTTTTGCCTGCGACCGCCATTCAACCAGTTTTTTCAGTTGTTGTTAGCGAGCCCGAAGGACATTGAGATGGTAGAGCCGAGACCTGCAGTGCCACCGCAAATCGTGCCTGCGGCGGTATTGATGGTGTTGCTGGTGATTCTGGCGGCATGGTATCTGCAGCAACGTGCCCGTCGGCAAAATCGAGTGATCCAACGGATGCTGCAGGCGAGCGAGGAATTGTACGGGGCGGGAACGGCCCGTGAAGTGGCCGAGATCCTCAGGAGCCGCTTAATTGAATTGGTAGCGGCTGATGCAGTGAGTACGTATCATTACGACCCCTCTGTGTTGCACTCTTTCCATGTGGATGAGTGCGGCAATGCGATGGAGAACGGCATTGCGCTGGCGGTCAAAAACAAGACGTTACTGCAGTTTGTAGATACGAATTCAGCAGATTTATTGCAAGGCAAGGAAGAAGAAGCCAAGTCGCTGCTGGTGATTCCCATGCGGAACCGGAACGAAGTGCGGGGAGCACTGGTGTTGACGGGACCAACGGGCCGCTTGCTGATGATTGAAGCCTTGCAACCAGCAGCACAGCATCTGGCCAATGACGCCTGCCAATACTTTGAGGGGCTTGAAGAAGCTGCAGTGCGGGAACAGATTCACCGCAGCGAGAAGCTGGCGGTAGCGGGGCAATTGATTCACGGGGTACTTACGGAATTGAATGCGCCACTGGAGAAGATTCGTGATTTGACGGCTGCGCTTGGGTCGAGTGATGCGGCAGCAATTCATGAACAGGTGCAGAAGGCAAGTGAGACGGTGAAGCGAATCGTAGCCGTGGCCGGGCGGAGCAGATTG
>JAPKYY010000004.1 GCA_026394095.1 Acidobacteriota bacterium
AGCGCGATCAATCGCCGCACGCGCCTCTGCACTGGTCCCCTCATCACAAACTTCAATCGTCCACAGTGTCCCCATCAAAGGTCGGCTTACCCGAATCGACGCTGCATCGCGAGGCACAAGACGCAGTCCGAGCAGCGCTCCAGCCACAGCCAGAGCAAGCACCGTCTTCTGCCACAAAGCAGCCATGTTCAATTCACATTGCAACTGCGATGCCAAAGTCGACCAGAGCAAATGGCCCTGTACTTGCCTCTGCATTACTTCACATTTAGCCGCCATGCGCCATTCCAGACCAATAAAAGCCCGAATTCCACTGCAGGCATCGCAGCCGGCATGGGCCGCTGCGCGATATGCCCCACACCATTTTGGCAAATTCCACACCCAGGCAGGTCGCCCGTGACAGACTTCCTCGTCGCCGGCGGCATCATGGGAAGTATCGGCGTCTCCCTTGCTGCCGTCCTTGCCTTCGCCGACAAGAAACTCTACGTCTACGAAGATCCACGCATCGATGAAGTAGAGAACATGCTGCCCAAGGCGAACTGTGGCGCCTGCGGTTGTGTCGGTTGTCACGACTTCGCAGAAAAGCTCGTCAACAACCAAACCGTTCCCGCCAAGTGCTCAGTAAGCAGTGCTGATGGTATTCTCGCCATCGCAACCTTCCTTCAGATCGATGCAGGCACCTCAGAAAAACGCGTCGCGCGCCTCGCCTGTGCCGGTGGCCCGCACGTAGCCAGACATCGAGCCCAATACTTCGGCCTCCCCACCTGCCGCGCTGCGGCCATCGTCAATGGCGGTGCCAAAGGCTGCTCCTGGGGTTGCCTCGGCTTGGGCGATTGCGAGCGAGTCTGTGATTTCAACGCAATCTCAATGAATTCGCACAGCCTGCCGGTAATCACCGAATCACTATGCACCGCATGCGGCGATTGCGTAGACATCTGTCCCAAACAGCTCTTCTCGATCCACGCCGCAAGCCACCAGTTGTGGGTCGCCTGCCGCAGCCTCGCCGATGGCCAACAGGCAGAAGCTGAATGCGAAGTAGCCTGCACCGCCTGCGGCCGCTGTGCCACTGACGCCCCCCCCCGTGGCCTTGGCCGAGTTGCCGAATCGTTCTAACAAGGATCTACATCCATGAGTGCAAAACAAACCTTCCCCTTCCCCGGCGTACGTCAGGCCATGGACGGCAATACGGCCGTCATTATGTGCGAGCGGGAATCCAGCGACGCCGCCGGCGCCTACCCCATCACACCTTCCACGCAGATGGGCGAGTACTGGGCAGAAGAAGCCGCCAAAGGCCACCTCAACATCTCCGGCCGCCCTCTAATCTTCATTGAGCCGGAAGGCGAGCACGCCGCCGCAGCCGTCACCGCCGGCCTCTCCATGACCGGCCTCCGCGCCACCAATTTCTCTTCCGGTCAGGGCATCGCCTACATGCACGAGTCCCTCTACGCCGCCGTCGGCAAGCGCCTCACTTACGTTCTCAACATGGGCTGCCGCGCCATGACCAAGTCCACCCTCAACGTCCACGCCGGCCACGATGATTACCACTGCATCGACGACACCGGCTTCTTCCAGGTCTTTGGCAAAAGCGCCCAGGAAGTCTGTGACCTCAACATCATTTCCCACAAGATCGCAGAACAAGCTCTCACGCCCGGCATCTGCGCCCAGGACGGATTCCTCACCACACACCTGATCGAATCGATCCTCCTACCAGAGCGCGAACTGATTGCCGAATACCTCGGTCGTCCCGATGACATCATCGACACCCCAACTCCAGCCCAGCGCATCCTCTACGGCCCTCGTCGCCGCCGCATTCCAGAACTCTGGACCGTCGACAACCCCGTCATGATCGGCACCGTCCAGAATCAGGACGCCTACATGCAAAGCGTCGCCTCCCAACGCCCCTACTTTTTCGCCCATATCGCTGCAATCACCGATCAGGCGATGGACGACTTCTACAACCTCACCGGCCGCCGCTATCGCCGAGTCTCCACTTACAAGACCGACGATGCCGACTATCTCATCCTCGGCCAGGGCAGCATGTTGGTGACTGCCGAAGCCGTTGCCGATTACCTCCGCGAAACTCGCAAGATCAAGGTCGGCGTCGT
>JAPKYY010000886.1 GCA_026394095.1 Acidobacteriota bacterium
ATGTCCTGCTGAACCTCGGCAAAGATGTGAGCTGTAAAGTGAGGGCAGCGCTGCAGAATCCGCACAAACGAAGTGCCCTTGTGCTCATAAGCCGCGCGGATCGTGTTGTACAGATGCGGTGGATTCCAGTCCACCGTCTGAGCAACAAACGAAGCGTTGGCAATCCCGAGCGTAACGCTCAACGGATTCAGCGGCGGCAGCACATTTCCGCGAGGATGCGTGTTCGATTTCTCCCCTGTCCGTGTAGTTGGTGATGTCTGATTTTTCGTAAGCCCGTAGATGTTGTTGTCCAGCAACAACACCGTCAAATCCATGTTGTAGCGAATCGCGTGTATCCAGTGCGCCGTCCCAATCGCGCAACAGTCTCCGTCGCCAGTGACTACAAACATATGAAGATCCGGACGCCGGCTGCGCACGCCACAAGCAACCGGAAAGGCCCGCCCATGCAAGCCGTGAAAGCCGTAAGTCTTCATGTAGTGAGGAAAGCGGCTGGAGCAACCAATTCCCGACACCACCATCGTTTTCTCCGGCGGCAACTGCTTGTCGCGGGCTAGATGCTGCACCGCATTCAACACAGCATGGTCCCCGCAACCCGGGCACCACCGTGCCGCCGCGCCCTGATAGTCACTCAGCGCGCAGTCGTGCGGAATCGCTTCTGCTTCCCAGTCTTTTCGTTGGCCTTGCATCTCAGTTCACCTTGCCTTCCACATCCAGTCGCCTGCGCAATTCATTCGCGATACGTGAGGGCGGAATCGGGCTTCCCGGCACTTGAGACCAACAGTCGATATCAGTCAAAGTCTGAGAACGCAGCAGCATCGCCAAATGCGAATAGCGCCGCGACTCAGACGTAATGAAGGGCGCGCCCACTGGATCGCTGTAATTCACCTCAACGGTCATTACGCGCCGGAATCCATCAAAAATCTTTTTCAGTCCCGGCTCCATCGGCGACAGGAATCTCAAATGGATAGACGACACGCGTCGGCCTTCACTTCGCAACTCGTCCACGGCCTCTTCGATGCAACCCAGCGTTGAGCCCCACCCGATCACGAGCAAATCACCAGTCGCCTCACCATGAATCTTCGGCGGCTCCAGCGCGCTCTGCAGCACCGCCAGCTTGCGGCTTCGCATCTCCATACTGTGCTGATTGATGGCCGATTCATAAGCCACATGGCTTGCCTCATCATGGGCAAGGCCGGTAAGAATATGCTCGCCTCCACGCTGCCCAGGCAGAGGCCGTCGTGACAACCCAGTCTCCGCGTCCCAGGCAAAGGGTGGCACCGTCTTGTCCCAGTTCCCTTGATCTACGGGAGCAGAAAGCCACGATGCATCGAGCGTCGGCTTCGGAAAAGGCTGCTGCCCTGTAGCAAGATTCGCATCCGACAACAACATCACCGGGCCTCGAAACTCCTCGGCCAATTTGCGGGCCGTAATCACAAAGTGAAAACACTCCTCAATCGTCGCAGGCGCAAGAATGATCTTGGGGCTGTCACCAGGCGAAGCATACAGCGCCGCCAGCAAGTCCCCCTGTTCCACCTTGGTCGGCAATCCAGTCGATGGCCCGCCGCGTTGCACAACGATCACCACCAGCGGCACCTCAGCCATCACTGCATATCCCAGAAACTCCGTCTTCAATGCCAACCCGGGACCTGAAGTCACCGTCACAGCAGTCTTTCCCGCATAAGAACAGCCAATCGCAAAGCCTATTGCCGCGATCTCATCCTCAGCCTGATGCACAAAGCCCCCTGCATCCTGTAGCGCGCTGGCCAACAAATGCGAAACCGAAGTAGCAGGTGTAATCGGGTACATCGAACACACCTCAATGCCCGCAGCCATCACTCCCAGTGCCAGTGCCTGATTCCCGTTCATCACCACCATCGGCTGCGTATGTTTCTGTGCCGGTATGTGATAACGACGCTCAACATGCGCCAGCGCCCAGTCATAGCCATCTCCAAAGAGAGCCAGATTCTTTTGAATCACAGCCTCGCCCTTCTTCGCAAACCGGCTCGCAATGTTCTTACGCACGCTCTCGCCATCCAGGTCATAGATCGCGCAAAGCAGACCCAGCACCCACATGTTCTTGCCCTTACGCGGCTCGTCGGTATGCTTTCGGCATTCTTCTTCAATCGGGGCTTCGATCACAAAATAGCCACGTTTGCCAAAGTCCTCAATGGCCTCGGCATAGCGCACGCGAATCTCTTCGTCCGGGCTTTCCGCCCATGTCCTGTCAACAAAGACAATCGTCCCGGGCCGCAAAGCTCCTGCATCAATCCGGCTATAGAGCACCTGCTCATTGAGAGCAACCACAACATCGGCACAGTCCCCGGCATTGCTTACAGGCGCCGCTCCAAGACGAATCCGGTTGCCACTGGCCCCAGCCCTCGATCGGCTCGGTGGCTCGATCTCGGCAGGTATGATCTCCACCGTCCAGATCCCATTCCCGTTACGTGCGCATAGATCAGCAAACATCTGTCCGCACGTCTGCGCACCTTCACCCGAGTCGCTGACAATTTCGACGATGTGCTGCTGAAGCACCTCTACC
>JAPKYY010000304.1 GCA_026394095.1 Acidobacteriota bacterium
CAGCTCTACCGACAAGCCGCCCCGCCTTGCCATCTGCTGCAGGCTGATCATACTCATGTAGTAGAGAAAGGCCAGCAGCACTGTAACGACAAAGGCTGCACTCTTGCCGGCCTTACGCCGGGACACACCAAGAGGAACCCCAACCAGAGCCAGCAGCAGGCAAGCAAATGGAAGAGCGATGCGCTGGTTCAGCTCGAGCCGGGCATCCAGAGTTTCCGTCCGGGGCTTCGACTGGACAAAGCGAAGCAGCGGCACTGTATCCATCTCGAGAAAATTATTGGAACGCCGGTACTCGTTGGGTTCTTTAGCCTGCAGGCCAAGATCGCTCTTCGGAGAAAACGACGTCGCGTCCTGGGCAGGATTCTTGCCAATCTCATAGGTGCTGCCATTTTTCATGGCGAGTTGGATCCGGTTGTTCTTGATGTCAGAGACTGCAAGAGCCTCCTCACCAAGCAGGATGCGCGGCTCGTCGCTTCTCTCACGGGCGCCAGAGCTCCTCTGATCGGCTGCTCTCAAATCAGCCATAAATATCTTGCGCCACTTCACCGTTGGCCCGGCGATCACATCACCAACATAGAGAACCGTATTGGGAAAGCCTTCTTCAAATATGCGAGGTTGAATTTCAGCAGTCACCTGCGCAGCCAGAGCCTTGTTCATGAGCTTGGTCGACTGGCGCAAGCTCCAGGGCGTCAACCACATTGTGGAGGCAGCCGTGAGCAGGAACCCAAGAAAACCAAAGGTCAATACAGGAGCCACAACGCGACGCGCTGGCGATCCCGTAGCGCGCAAAGCCGTGATCTCGTTGTCCCCCGACATGCGGCTCAACCCAATCAATACTCCCACCAGCACCCCAACAGGAATGGTGAAAGGCGAAGTTGGCGGCACGATCAGGAAGAACAGATACAGCGCAGTCTGCCAGTCTGTCGAATTCCGCAGCACGAGTTCAAATAGCTTGCCGCTGCCAAGCCGCTGCAGAAAGAGTACAAACGTGAAGAGCAGTACGCCCAGCAGGGCGCTGGATGCGACTTCGCGAAAGATGGCTCTCGAAAGGATCTTCACGAGATCTTAGGCCGTGAGTGGAGGTGGCGGAACCACAGGCAGTTTGGGCAATTCCACCTGAGGCCGCTCAAGTTCAAGATCGTCAAAAAGAATGCTCGGGGCAACGGTCGTGCAGCCGAATACATAATTGCCGCCGCCAACTACCGCAAAGGGAGCACCATTAGCCAGATAGTCAAAATGCGCTTCGTCATTACCGGCAAGGGTGATGTCTTTCAGAGCACGCACATTCAGACTTCTAAACCGAAGCCCGCGAACCAACTCTTCCCGGCCATCGGGATATACGCGGTAAACAAGCAATGGGAGCGGTGCAGGGCGCGAACTCGCACCAGACAGAGCGCCCCGCAGCTCCTCGAAGCTGGCAGTCGAAGGGTAGTCGAGTTTACGCACCAGAAGGCCATACGGCTTATTCCGCTGCTGCACGATCTCAAGCAGCTTCTTCTTCATATCAGCCGCAGGAATGGTTTCTTCAGACTTCACAAAGAGGTTACTCGAATAAGCAACGTAGCCGCCAAAGGACCCCGGCAGCCGGGCATGGCCGTTGGTCGATTTCGAATCACGGGTGGGTATGCGGGTAGAAAGGTAATTCTTAAAGCTACCCTTCTCAACCAGAACAATAGGTTGGGGCTTGGCGCCTTCAAGATCGACGGGATAGTGGCCCATCAACGTACGGCCCTTATAGGTCGATTGCGTCGGGTCATCCACCACGGTGAAGGACGAAGGCAGAATTCGCGAATTCAATCGGCCGTCAAGGTCACCGGTGGGAAGGTTGATCGGGCGCCCTGGCTCGGCCACCGGCTTTCGTGTTACCGCAGCCTGGCTACCAATCAGATCCGAAAACAGTTGCGCGGCGGCCTCGGCTTCAAACAGAACCGGCCCAGAATAGGTTTCACCAACAGGAGCCTTGAGCAGCGCGGTCAATTCCTCAGCTGTGCGCCGGAGCTCAGCCTCCATCGCAGCCTCAGTTGAGAGTTGCGACTTGCCGTTAAGGAAGAAGAATGCGTGATTGCGCAACCGCATACCATCGGCAGCCTGGCCGTTGGCCCGAGCCCGCACATAGCTAATCAGCTCGGTGTAGCGCAGCTCCGTGCCTTCGCTATTGGCGTAGTAGTAAATATCGCGTGACGACTCGAAATCAACCGATGACGTGTAGATATCCGGAAACGAGGTAAACACCTTGGAGAGCCTGGTGATGCGGTTCTTCCACTCGCCTTCATCGACACTCCACGCAGGAATCGGCTCCACCATTTTGACCGCAGGAGCATCGGAGAAATCCGGAACTTCCTCGGCC
Source organism: Acidobacteriota bacterium (assembly GCA_026394095.1). Lineage (GTDB taxonomy): Bacteria > Acidobacteriota > Terriglobia > Bryobacterales > Bryobacteraceae > Bryobacter. The sequence continues at coordinate 2,348 of JAPKYY010000304.1, forward strand.
TGTGTAATGTTTCGAAGTGCAGCCTTCTTCCTGCCGATAGCTTCAATCGCCGTCTTGTAAGCCCGGTCAATGGCGAGCCAGAAGATCTGCCTCATGGCTGCAGAATTGTTATCGAGGGGAAACTGATCCGGGTCAAAACGCGTACCCATGAAGAGTTCAGAGAAGATGTAGTTCGTGTTATCGAACTTCTTGTCACCGATTCGAATCGCTACCCTCGGGACACGAAATGAGCTTGGACTTGCGCTGAAGAGTGCACCCAGACTGGCTGAAGCACGAAAGGCTTGCGCGTCATCCAGCGCACACTCCATGAAGTAGATCGGCTGCCCGCCAACCACACTCAGAGGGCGTGAGCGAGTCATCTCTTCTTGCATCGCCTTGAGGATTGGGTCACTCGAAGGCTGCGCCAATGCAACAGCAGGAAGCAATAGGGCAAAGTCGCGGCGGCGCATTAGATAACACCTCCAGTGATGCTCGAACCAGTCGGGCGCTCAAGATACGGCGGACGCTCCTGAGACCGTTCGCGCAGCGAGACTTCAATCTCACTCACCATCAGAGCAGGCGAAGAAGCAGACACCGGAACCTGGCCGGATTCAGCCCCACAATATCCGTTAAACACAGTGGTCTCGTTAGATGTCTCAAC
>JAPKYY010000928.1 GCA_026394095.1 Acidobacteriota bacterium
GATTCTATGTCGTCGGCCCTCCAGACGCCCTGGAACACTCCGTCTATTTCACCGAAGGTATGTTCCGCGACTTCTCAACCTTCCTGGTTGAAAAGTACGAATCGATCGTCGTCGATTGTGGCCGCACCATCGTCGACGAAGCGGTGCTAGCCGCCCTCCAAACTGCAGGCACCATATTTGTCGTCACCACCCAGGAATTCCCGGCCCTCCGCAACGCCCAGCGTTACCTCGGCTTCCTCACCCGCATGGGTTTCACGCAAGACCAGATCAAGATCGTCGTCAACCAGTACCGCAAGAAGGCTTCAAGTGACATAGCCTCGCTGGAGCAGATGCAGCAAACCCTCAATCAGAATGTCTTCTACGGCATCCCGCAATCGCAAGCCGTCCTGCAGGCGATCAATCGTGGCCGTCCCTTCGTCGCAGACCGTCAGGCTGCCGGCGAACTCGACAAGGTCTTCCGCGCCTTTGTCACCAAAGCCACTGGTGGACGTCCCGGAGCCGAAGCCTCTCTCGGAAAGATTGCCTAAGCCATGGGAACTCGCCCCATTCCGCGTCCCGCTGCCCGGCCCACCGCCGGCGTCGACCGCTGGAATAGCCTCCGCACGCAACTCCATGGCAAGCTCGTCAGCGCGCTCACCCCAGAGCAACTGAAGAACCTGTCCAAGGATGGTGTCCGTGATCAGATCGCCACCGTCACCGACCGTCTTGTGCAGGATGCGGGCCTCCCCATGACCACGGCCGAAAAAGACCGCCTCATCGAAGAAGTACTCGATGAAGTTTTCGGTCTTGGGCCCCTTGAGCCGCTGATGAACGACGCAACTGTAAGCGACATCATGGTCAACGGTTTTGATAGCGTCTACGTCGAACGTGCCGGCCAACTGGTTGAGACCAACGTCCGCTTCAAAGATCAGGCCCACGTCCGTATGACCATTGATCGCATCGTCTCGAACATCGGTCGCCGCATTGACGATAGTTCTCCCATCGTCGACGCCCGCCTTCCCGATGGCTCGCGCGTCTGCGCCGTCATCCCGCCGCTCTCACTGATCGGCCCCGTCATGAGCATCCGCCGCTTCGGCAAAAAGCTCCTCGGCCCCGAAGACCTGCTCCGCAACCAAACCCTAACTCCCGGCATGCTTCAGTTCCTCGAAGCCTGTTGCCGCGCCCGACTCAATCTGATCATCAGCGGCGGCTCCGGCTCCGGTAAGACTACTCTTCTTAACAACCTCTCCCGCTACATCCCCGACGAGGAGCGCATCGTCACCATCGAAGATGTAGCCGAACTCCAGATCCAGCAGGAACATATTGTCCGTCTCGAAAGCCGCCCTACCAACATCGAAGGCGCCGGCGGCATCGGTCAGCGGGACCTCGTCATCAACGCCCTCCGTATGCGTCCCGATCGCATCCTCATCGGTGAATGCCGGGGCGGGGAAGCCCTCGACATGATGCAGGCCATGAACACGGGCCACGACGGCTCGATGACTACCTGCCACGCCAATACTGCCCGCGACGCCTTCTCGCGTTTGGAAACCATGGTTATGATGGCCAGCTCTGCCATCCCCGATCGTGTCATCCGTCAGATGCTGGCCAGCGCCGTCCAGATCGTAGTTCAGGTACTCCGTCTCATCGACGGCTCACGCAAGATCCTCTCCATCTCTGAGGTCACCGGCGTCGAAGAAGACTTCGTCGAACTCAAAGACATCTTCGTCTTCGAGCGCGAAGGCATTGACGCCCGCGGCAAAGCCATCGGCCAATTCAAGGCCACCGGCTACCGCCCTCTCTGCCTTGACCGTATGCGCGCCTACGGCCAACACCTCGACGACAAGATCTTCGAAGAAGTGCTCCGCGTAGGAGAAGCCAACTGATGTTTCTCTTCGTCGCCTTCCTCATCTTTAGTGCCGCCCTCTTCGGGGCTGCTTACTACGCCTTCGTCACTCCTCAACGTGCAGAAAATCAGGCCCTCATCGGCCGTCTCCGTGAATTGCGATCGAGAACCGGCACCCCACGAGTCCGCGGAGGTGGCGACCTCCTGCAGCAGCAGGAAGGTCTCAACATCGTCGGCCGCTTCTTCAACTGGCTCGGCCTCCAGCGCCGCTTGCAGCTCTTGATCGCGCAAGCCGATCTCGACTATAAAGCTGGCAATGTTCTCTTCTTGTGCTTCGGCCTCGCCGTCGTCACTTACTTCTTCTTCGGTCTCATCGGCATCCCGATCGTTGCGGTCAACATCCTTTTTGCCCTCCTTGTCGGCTATCTGCCAGTGGCCTGGATCAACTTCCAGCGTTCCCGCCGGCTTGGCAAATTCGAGCACCAACTCCCCGAGACCATCAACCTCTTCAACCGCTCAATGAAGGCCGGCCACAACATCCAGAGCGGCCTCGCTACCATCGCCGAAGAAACCTCAGACCCCGTCAAGAAGGAATTCAAAAAGCTTCTCGAAGAGCTAGCCCTCGGCTCGACAACTGAAACCGCTCTCCACAACCTCGGCGAACGAGTTCCTCTGATCGATCTCAAGTTCTTTATCACCGGCCTGATTCTACAGCGTCAAACGGGCGCCAACATGGTCGAGGTCCTGGAGAACCTCGCAGTGCTCATCCGCGAGCGTTTGAACCTCAACGAAAAGCTTAAGGCCGGCACCGCCCAGCAACGCTTCTCAGCCGCGATCTTCTGCAGCGTCCCAATCTTTATGGGCGCAATCTACGCCTTCCTCAAACCCGAATACTTCAAGCTCCTCCTCGAAGATGAAACCGGCAACATGATCCTCACCTACGCCATCATCTCCGAAACTATCGGCATCCTGATCCTGCGCAAGCTCTCGAGTCCAAAGTTCTAATATGCTCACTCTCCTCTACTTCCTGGCCTGTGCGATCACCATCAGCGCGATCGCCTGGAGTGGCATGCTCCTCCTCAAACCTGAAGAAAATCCACTTGGCGATCGTCTCGACGAGCTCCAAAAAACGGGCGGTGCGGCAGCAGTCCAGCGTGGCCCGAAGCGCCGTCTTGGCGGTGGCTTCTGGGAGAGTATTCTCTTTTTCGTAAGCGCCATTGGTGGAGAAGACTACTTGCGCGACATCGAGAAATCCCTCCGCGAAGCAGGCATCCGCCGCCGCGAAGCCACTGCGATGTATGTCCTCTTCAACCTGTCCGTCATGCTGGCGATGATGGCTGGCGCAATCTACCTGCAGTGGGAGGGCACCTTGATGGACAAGCTCCTCGCCCTCATCGCACCTATCCTTCTTGGCTACCTCCTGCCCCGTCAGGTGCTCTATCGTCTGGTCGCCCGCTACAAGCGCAAGCTGCAGGAAGCTCTCCCCGACACGATTGACCTCCTCGGCATCGTTCTCGGCACCGGCCTTGCCCTCGATCAGGCCATGATCCGCGTCTCAGAAGAGATGCAGTACATCTATCCTGAACTGGCCAACGAATTCTACACAGTTGTTATGCAGGTGAAAGCAGGCCAGGAGCGAAGCCGCGCCTTCAACGCCCTGGTTCGCCGCACCGGCATCGACGACATCAAGAGCCTCGCCGCGATGATCATTCAAAGCGAACGCTTCGGCACCAGTCTTTCTCGCGCAATGAAAGTCTACGCCGACGAACTCCGCATGAGAAGGCGCCTCCGAGCCGAATCCGCCATCGCCAAAGCTGGCATCAAGATGCTCTTCCCGATCATCATCTTCATCTTCCCCGTCCTCTTTGCAATTACTCTTGGCCCTGCCATGATCAGCGTGCTGCGTGGCCTTGCTGGCGGTATCGGGCAGCCCAAGTAGCATTCTGCGTCTCGCGCACTCCCAGCTTGGGAATCACCGACGGCTTAGTACAGTTATAATCTACGGATATAAGTTTTACGAGTCATCCATGCACTACAAAGAACTCCAGGCTGGCGACATCTGTTTGAGCACCACAAATGCCGTTGTATCTAACCTCATCCGGCTTGTCACAAACTCATCTGTAAGCCACGCCTTCCTTGTTCTTGGTGATGGAAACATCCTCGAATCCATCGGCGAAGGTGTTGTTATCCGAAGCTTTTGGTCGGTGCTGACGGAATACAAGCTGGTGCTTGCTTTCCGGCACCCCGACATAACTCCAGAGCTCGCCAACCGGATCATCCAACACGCCAAAATGATTGGCCGTCCCAAGCATGTAAATCGCATCAATTTGGGAATGAGTGTTGCCTCCAGGCGGCCGCTCAATGTTCAGTACGACCTGCGCGGTGCAGTCGGCGCGGCGATTCCATTCGTGGGTAACGACCCAAACGCAC
>JAPKYY010000772.1 GCA_026394095.1 Acidobacteriota bacterium
AACACTCCCGGTACGTCAGCTTCCACCTTGTCACGAGGCTGATCATACATTCCGCGGAAAAGAATATTGGCCATCGGCTTCTGATCGTCGCGCTCCACCATGACATGCGTAACGGCACCACGACGCAGGATCTGCTTTCGCTCCTGTTCTACTTGCGCGATCTTCGCCATCACTTTGCGCGTTTCGCCGTCGTGAACAGCAGACCAGACACGCGACAATTCAACAGGCTTGCCTTCGATGGCCCGGGGCAGCATCTCAAGCACACCAATCTCTTCGCTGGAAAGAACCCGGTTATAGATCCGGACATCTTTGAGCGCCCCACCCTTAAATTTCCGCTTGTTCCCGTCCCCACCAATTCGCAAGGGCTCGTTGTTGAGAATGGATCCTCTCAAGCCCGGTCGCGAAGATTCCTGCTTGCCATCGTGAGCGATTCTGGAACCATTGAAGTAAAGCTCCAGGGAGTCTTTCTTCTGTCTCGTGCCGTCGTAGGTAAAGGCGATGTGATACCAGTTATCAGGCATCATCTTCGCGGCATTTCCACCGCGAGCCGCAATAGGCTGAGCTTCATCGCCGATGAGCCTGATCACAGGCGACCTGCCCTGAATCTCGATCGTCCAACCGCGAATTTTGCTTCCGTCCTCTTCCTTGGCATTGATCTGGGACATCAATGTCCAGTTGTCGTCAGGCTTGGGATAGTAAACCCACATCGAAACGGTAAAGGGGAGATCGGCCTGAATCTTGTTGAAGCCAGCCTCTTCCCTCGGTGTGCCGCCATCTGCTGGAAATTCAATCTTGTCCAGGCTCCATACCGGCTGATACTGCTTGGGAAGTTTAATCTCGCCTTTGGCCTTGGCTGCCAGAAGATCAGCCCTCTGCCCTCGACTCCCGCGCAAACCAATCAGTTCTGAATCCAGCTTCGCCCAGCGTGCCTCATCTGCAGGCTTTGCCTGAAAGATCACCGGAGGTGTATCACTGATATTGCCGTCCAGCGGCTTCTGCGTCGTATTGCGGAAGAACGCAGCCATCGAATAAAAATCTTTTTGGGTGATCGGATCGAACTTGTGGTCGTGACAAGTGGCGCAACCCACCGTCAAGCCCATAAAGACAGTAGATGTCGTGTCTACGCGATCCTTCGCATACATTGCCGCCACTTCGTCTTCAATCACACCGCCCTCATTGGTCGTGACGTTGTTGCGGTGAAAACCCGACGCAATCAGTTGGTCGCGGGTTGGCTTTGGAACAAGATCGCCAGCAAGCTGATCTCGGGTAAAGACATCGAAGGACAGGTTCTTGTTGAAAGCCTGAATCACCCAATCCCGAAAAAGCCACATTTCACGATAGTTGTCGATATGTAACCCATGCGTGTCGGCATAACGAGCTGCATCAAGCCAATAGCGAGCCCGGTGTTCCCCATAATGTTGCGAGGCCAGCATTCGATCGACATACTGCTCGTAGGCGTCTGGTCGCGTGTCCTTTAAAAATGCTTCCATCTCGGCAGGCTCTGGCGGCAACCCCGTAGCATCCAGTGCCACCAGGCGGGCAAGCGTTCTTCGATCTGCCTCGGCCGCAGGGCTCAATCCTTCTTTTGCCAATCGAGCATATAGAAAACGGTCGATCGCATTGGCCGACCATCGCGGCTCTGCCACATCTGGAAGCTTTACTTTTACCGGAGCCGTAAAGGACCAATGCTCCTGCCAGTCTGCGCCCTGTTCAATCCACCGCTTCAGAGTCTCTACTTGAGCCTTGCTTACCGTCTTGTGAGAAGCAACAGGCGGCATCCGCAAGGCGGTCTTCTCATGCAGAATCCGTTTGAGGATCAAACTCTGATCCGGGTTCCCGGCCACAATGGCTGCACCGTTTTTACGGACGGCAAAGGCCTCTGCCTTTACGTCAAGTCGCAAACCAGCCATTCGGGTATCCGATGCAGGGCCATGACAATGGAAGCAGGAATCACTGAGGATAGGCCGTACATCGCGGCGAAAATCGACACGATCAGCCGCCACCAGGGTCAAGGTAAAAACCAGGGTCAAGAGAAGCTTCATGTAAGCTTTTATCTTATCGTGAAGCAAAGTCCCGTAAACTAAAGAAGTCCCATCAGATGAAGGTTATACGTTTTATCCTCTGCCTCCTTTTGCTCCTGCTGCCAGGCCTCAACGCCCAACAGAGTTCAGTTTTGGCAGTCCAGCGCAACCCGCTGGCCAGCATCGCCAATCATCCCCGTGTCAAACAGGCTGAAGCCTGGGTAAGCGAAGGGCGCGCAGCCATTACCGCTGGAGATTCAAATCAGGCAAGAAGGCTCTTCGATCGCGCTATCGATCATCTTCTTGAGACCCCTGAGAAAGATCCAGACCGCGATGCCATTGATCGCTTCACGCAGAACCTTGCCGAAGAAATCTATACTATCGACCTCGAGTCCTTGGGCGCCGCACGAAGCCTCGATGATGTGCGCTTCGACAAGTCCCCGCTCGACGACATTCGAGAACTTACCTTTCCCGTCGATCCCCGAATGAAATCCAAGGTGCAACAGGAAATCCAGAGCACCACCTCTCAGCTTCCTCTGGTCGTCAACGATACAGTTCTTGGCTTCATCAACTACTTCGCTAACGGAAAAGGCCGCAAGACTCTCGAAGACGCACTGAAACGCTCGGGCCGCTATCGCCCAATGATTTTCCGAATTCTCGCCGAAGAGGGTGTCCCGGCGGAATTGATCTATCTGGCACAGGCCGAATCGGGCTTCCTCCCGAGAGCCGTCTCCTATAAGGCCGCCGTTGGAATGTGGCAATTCATCAAGGCTACCGGGCAAACCTACGGCCT
>JAPKYY010001024.1 GCA_026394095.1 Acidobacteriota bacterium
TTCCTGCTAGAAGAATTTCAAGTATTGACCCACTCGAAGCTCTGCGCCAGGACGGTTAAATCATCCGGCCCAGCTTGATCCGCTTGGCCGTCGCCGGCCGCGACTCAGCCGGGCCACTTGTCTTACGCTGCCGCAACCGCAGAATCAGATTCATCACCAGATTCTCCACCTGATCCCGCACCTCGCGATGCACCCCCTGCGCTTCACCCACCGGGTCCCGCACGCGCCAGGTCTCAGACGGAATCTCAGAAGCAAAATGTGGCACACTCGATCCGCTCATGTTGATCAACAAATTCGGTGCCGGCTTCAACGCCTGCTCTAGCGGCTTCGGAAACTGGTCCTCAAGCGAGATCCCACGCTCCCCCATCACCGCTTTCGTATTCATGTCCACCAACATGGCAGGCGACAAACCTGCGCTCACCACATCGATCACATCATGCCCATAAACACGGGCAAAACCTTCTGCCATCTGCGAGCGGCAGGAATTCCCGATACACAAAAACAGTACGCGCTGCTTCATTCCCCTACTAAGTCCATAAAGAGCTTGTGCACGCGAATATCATCGGTAAGCTCCGGGTGAAACGTAGCTGCCAGATGCTTACCTTGCTTCACAAGCACTGCATCTCCAAGGTAACTCGCAAGAACTTCCACCTCTGGCCCGGTCCGTCGAATGATGGGCGCGCGAATAAACACAGCCTCAACATTGCCGACACTCGATTCCAGCTCAATAATTCGCGAATCTACCTGCCGCCCGTAAGCATTCCGCTCAACATCGATATCCATCACATCGAGCGACTTCTGCGCCGGCGAACTCACGCCGCGAGCCATCAAAATAGCCCCTGCACAAGTGCCAAAGATCGGCTTCTCGGCACCAAACGCCTTCAGCGGCTCAAACAGGTCGTAGTAGTCCATCAGCCGCAGCATCGTGGTTGATTCCCCACCGGGAATCACCAGCGCATCCACGCGCTTCAGATCATCCAGATTCCGAACCTCACACTGCCGGGCACCAGCACTCTCAAGCGAGTGCTGATGCTTTTCAAAATCTCCCTGCAGTGCCAGTACGCCGAAGAGCTTTCCCTTACCAGCCACGGCCCGCCATCAACTCTTCAGACTTAATCTGACGAATATCAAGACCCGGCATGCCGTCCGGCAATTCCTCACAAGCTTCCAGCACCTTCACCGGATCCTTGTAATTCAGCGTCGCCTTCACAATAGCCTTGGCAAAGTTCACAGGGTCCGGGCTCTTGTAGATACCAGAACCAACAAACACCGTCTCGGCGCCCAACTGCATCATCAACGCCGCATCAGCAGGAGTCGCAATGCCACCAGCCGAGAAATTCGGCACCGGCAACTTGCCAAACTTGTGGCAATACTCGATCAGCTCAAAAGGAGCCTGATGATGCTTTGCTGCAACCATCAACTCGTCATGAGCCATCACCGACAACTGACGCATTTCACGAATAATCGTCCGCATATGACGCACGGCTTCGACAACATTACCCGTGCCAGATTCACCCTTGGTACGAATCATCGCCGCGCCTTCACCAATCCGGCGCAACGCCTCTCCCAGATTGCGGCAACCGCAAACAAAGGGCACATTGAAGGGGTGCTTGTCGATATGGTTCTCGTCATCGGCAGGAGTCAACACTTCAGACTCGTCGATGAAATCGACCTTCAACGCTTCCAGCACCTGCGCTTCAGCAAAGTGCCCGATTCGCGCCTTGGCCATTACCGGAATCGAAACCGTTGCCTGGATCTCGCGGATACAGGTAATCGGCGACATACGAGCCACGCCACCCTCTTTGCGAATATCGCTCGGCACCTTGATCAGCGCCATCACGGCAACCGCGCCAGCCTTCTCGGCAATCAATGCCTGCTCGGCATTTGTGACGTCCATAATGACGCCACCCTTCAACATCTCGGCCAGGCCGATCTTCTTGCGGAACGCTTCGTTCAAAATCATTGTGTCAACTCCGGAAAATAGAATCAGACCATCGCCATCTCTGGCATCGGGTCCTGGTATCTTGAGGCGATTTTTGCCTCTTCTTCAAACAAAGGGCCAAGCCGTCGAAGCCCGTCAACAATGCGAGCGGGACTCAATCCGGCAAAACTCAAACGGAAACTTTCATTCATCGGCGTGCTGATGCTGAAGTAGCGCCCGGGCAGATACGACACACCCTCGCGCCGCGCCTTCTCAAGCACCGCCGAACTGTCACACCCGCGCGGCAGCGTCACCCAAAGGTTCATGCCACCCTGCGGCCGCGTAAATCTCGATCCCTGCGGCAACACCTGCTCCAGCGTCTCAAGCGTAGTAGCCAACCGGATTCGACCAGCCTCAAGCACTCGCCCCAGATGCGCGTCCAGCCGCCCGCTGCGCGAGAACTCCAGCAGAATCGCCTGCGACAACTGATCGGAATGCAAATCAGTCCATTGCTTGGCCGTAGCCAGCTTCCCGATCAGCGCCTTCGATCCAATCACCCAGCCCACACGCAAACCAGGGAAGGCAATCTTCGAAAAACTCCGCAGCAACAATGCCTGCGGTCCAGCCCCCAAAGACCGGATCGTCGGCAGCGCCTCACCCGCATAACGAAGCCGCGAATAGATGTCCACTTCGATCAACAGACGACGCCCCATCCGCGTAGCTTCAGCTATCTCGCGCCGCTCACCCAAACTCATCGTGTACCCAGTCGGATTGCGAAAGCTCGGCGTCACAATCATCGCCTCAACCCCGGGCTGATTCGCGTCCACTGTCAGCGCCCGCTGAAACGCATTCCGCAGCCCCGGATAAACCGGCTCTTCGGCATGCACCATTCCGCCGGGCCCAATCAGAGCCTTGTGAATCAGATCCAGCGCCTGCTGGCAACCAGAGGTAATCAGAAGATCATCCTCGTTCGGGTCAAACACACCCTCAGCAATCGCTTCCTGGATCAGAAATTCCCGCAACGGCCCATACCCAAGCGGCGAACCCAGTTGCAACACCTGCGCCGCAGAATGCCGCATCACCTCGGTGGTCACCTCACGCACTTCGTCTAAAGGAAACAACTCCTCAGCCGGACGCGAAGTCGAAAACGAAATCTCACGGCTTTCCAGTTGCGGCTTGTTCTGCACATAACTACCCCGCCCCACCTGCCCATTCACGAGCCCATCTTCTTCCAGCAACGCATAAGCCGCGCTCACCGTCGCCCGGTTCAGATTCAGCTGCAAAGCCAGATCCCGGGTCGGCGGCAACCGGTCCCCATCCTTCAACGCACCAGCCAATATGCTGTCCCGAAGCCCTTCATAGAGCTGGCGGTACAGTGGAACCTCCGATTGGCCGTTGATTTGAGGCAATTGGATCATAGCCGGAATACATAATGGTAGTCCAATCCAGCCAACAGAGCAAGCCAATCCGACAAATCCGCTTCAGCCCCAGCACTTTCTCTCCAACCGAGCCCTTGAGCAAACCAATCCTCGCGTATTGAGACAGAAGGAGAATTCATCATGAAATCAACTATCTTTGCCCTCGCCCTCGCCGCAGCAACACTCTGCGGTCAAGACCTCAAACCCGCCCAGATCCTGACCGACAGCATGCACCCTGAGCGTTACTTGCACGGAGTCGCACGCACACCAGGAACAGTCAAACTACACCTCGACATCGATGAGACCGGCAAGCTGCGAGCAGCCAGGGCTATGAGCGGTCGTCCCGACTTGGTAGGCCCCGCCTTCAAAATGCTAAGGGACTACAAATTCGCTCCCGCTCAATCTGAAGGCAAGCCATTTCGATCCGCCCTCGATCTTGAGCTCAACTTCCGCTTCTCCCCAAGCTATACTCAGGGCCAGTGAATCCCCAGCTAGCCTTGGCCCTAATGACGCTTTTCGCTGCGGCAACTCAAGGCTCTGAGCTCCGCGGTCGCATCACAGATCCCTCCTCCTCTCCTATTTCCGGGGCCCGCGTCGCAATCGCGGGCCCCGTCAAACGAAATACCCGATCCAACGACAAGGGCGAATACGCCTTTACCGATCTCCCACCAGGCCGCTACTCCCTGGCCGCAACCGCACCCCAACTCTCCCTCCCCGCCCCGGTGCTCTTTACCCTCGAATCAACCCCGCTCACACTCAACATCGAGCTCAAAGTCAGCGTAGTCACCCAAAGCGTCAACGTCGAAGAAACTGCCGCCAACGCCGTAGCCGCCGACACCCGCAACAACCCCGCAGCCCTCATCCTGCGCGGCGAAGATCTCGACATGCTCGCCGACAAACCAGAAGACCTGCTCTCCGATCTGATGGCTCTAGCCGGTCCATCTGCTGGCCCCAATGGCGGCGCAATCTTCATCGACGGCTTCAGCGGCGGCCAGCTCCCCTCCAAAGATGCCATCCGCGAAATCCGCATCAACCAAAACCCCTTCGGCCCGGAGAACGACCGCGTCGGCTTCGGCACTATCGAAGTCTTCACCAAACCCGGCTCAGAGAAGTTCAAAGGCGCCGTTTACTACAACTTCGCTGACGCCATCCTCAACACAAGAAACCCCTACGCCGCGCAAAAAGCCCCCTTCAACCTCCACGAATTCGGCGGCAACTTCGGAGGTCCCCTCAGTAAGAAATCTTCCTTCTTCGTTGACGTCCGCCGCGACGATATCGACAACGGCGCGGTGATCTCCGGCGCAATCCTCAACCCCGCTACGCAAGAGATCATCAACCCCTACACCAACGTCCTCCTGATTCCACAAAAACGCCTCTCTGTCTCCCCCCGGGCCGACTGGCAAGTCTCCCCCAACTTCACCCTCACCGCCCGCTACACCTACAACGAAGCCAGCGTCACCAACTCCGGCGTCGGCAGCTTCAATCTCCCCGAGCGCGGCGTCCTCGCCAAAAGCACCGCCAACACAGCCCAGCTCACAGGCACCTGGATCGCCGGCCCCAACACAGTCAACGAAACCCGCGCTCAGTTCTTCCGCCTCGCCTCTTCAAACCTGCCCAACAACACAACTCCTGCAATCCAGGTCCTCGGTGCCTTCAGCGGCGGCGGCTCCCTTCTCGGTAACTCCGCAGACACCCGCAACAGCTTCGAGCTTCAGAACTACACCTCCATGAGCCGCGGCAAACACACCGTCCGCTTCGGCATCCGGCTGCGAGGCGAATCCGCCGACACCCGAGTCTTCAACAACTTCAACGGCACCTTCACCTTCGGCGGCCCTAACTCACTCGAGCAATACCGCCGCGCAACGCCCACCCAATTCACCCTAAACGCCGGGCAGCCCAATCTCTCCGCAAACCAAATCGACGCCGGCCTCTTTATCGGTGATGACTGGCGCCTCCGCCCCAACCTCACCCTCGGCTATGGCCTCCGCTACGAGACCCAAACCAACCTCGGAGACCCCACCAACTTCGCTCCCCGCATTGCTCTAGCCTTGGCACCAAAACCGAAAAGTGTCCTCCGCGCCGCAACTGGAATCTTCTACGATCGCTTCGGCCTGAACAACACCCTCAACGCCACCCGCTACAACGGAATCCTGCAGCAGCAGTACGTCATCGCCAATCCCAACTTCTATCCCTCAACTTGCCGCAGCCAAAGCCCCCCAAATCATCCAGCGCCTCAGCAACGATCTCAACGCCTTCCGAATCTGGCAAACCGCGATCGGCTACGACCGCCAACTCCGCCCCGGCACCACACTTTCTCTCACCTACGCTGGCGCCCGTGGCGATCGTCTCCTCCGCTCCAGAGTCCTCACCGGCCCCATCTACCAGGCCGAATCCTCAGGCATCTACCGCCAGCGCCAGTGGATCACCAGCGTCAACTCGCGTATCTCAAGCAAGCTCTCCATCTTCGGCTCGCACGTCTGGAATCGCGCCCGGGCCAACACCGACGGCATCGGCACCTTCCCGGCCAACCCATCCACAGACAACGGCGAATACGGCCCTGCTGCAACCGACATCCGCCAGCGCGTCAGCCTCGGCGGCACCATCGTCTCCTGGCTAGGCATCCGCTGGAACCCCCTTCTCACAGCCGAATCAGGCACTCCCTACGACATTACAGTAGGTAAGGATCTCTACGGCACCACCCTATTCAACGGCCGCCCCGCAATCGCGACAGACCCCAATAAAGCAGGCCTCATCGCCACAAAGTACGGCCTCCTCGACCCCAACCCACTCCCCGGCTCAACCTCGATAGGCCGCAACTACGGCCGCGGCCCGAACAACATCCTGCTCAACCTCCGCCTCACCCGCACCTTCTCCTTCGGCCTCGGCGAAGGCCGCGAAGCCCCGACAAATATCCCGGGAGGAGGCGAGCGCCGAGGCGACACCTCAGGAGTCTTTGCCACCGGCTCAGCCTCTGGCACAGCCAAGACCCCGCGCAAGTACAACGCCACCGTAGGCCTCTCAATCCGCAACATCCTGAACAAAAACAATCCCGGCCCCATCATCGGCAACCTCGCCTCGCCCCTATTCGGCCAGGCCAACCAACCTGCGGGCTCACCCGTCCCAGTCGGAACAGCATTCTCCGAATCCGCCAACAACCGCCGCCTCGAGATCCAATTGCGCTTTACCTTTTGATCACGAAGACGCGAGATACACTGATTCATGTGAAGTCAGAAAGCCATCGCAACGTTACCTTCAACCTGCCTGAGTCGCTGCTCCAGGAATTCAAAGTCTTCGCTGCCCAACGCAATCTATCGATGACATCTTTGGCAACCGAAGCGATACGTCAGATGATGCAAGCCCCTCTCGACAAAGATAGACTTGCCGCTCGCGCCCGTATGTTTGATCGCATGCGCAACGCTAAAGATCGCGGCAATAGCCCGGAGAGCACCTGGTCGCGCCACGATATCTATAAGAGCTGAGTCTGGAGCGAATACTTCGAGTCGAACCGTCGCTTCGGTAGCTTGCAAGTGAAAAAAACATTCCTCGAAGAAAATCACTAGAGCCAAATGCGCATCCTCATCCCCGGCGGCTCCGGCCAGGTCGGCACCATCCTCGCCCGTCGCCTCCACGCCCAAGGCCACGAAGTCACCGTCCTATCCCGCTACCCACAAACCATGCCCTGGCGCAGCCTTCCCTGGGACGGCGCAAGCCCCGGCACCTGGGCCTACCTCCTCGACTCAACCGACGTCGTCATCAACCTTGCCGGCCGCAGTGTCGATTGCCGCTACACCGAATCGAACCGCGCCCAGATCCTCCGCTCCCGCATCGAATCCACTCACGTCTTGGGCGAATGCATAGCAAGAGCAAAAACCCCTCCCAGCCTCTGGCTCAACGCCTCCACGGCCACCATCTACCGCCACGCCTACGAGCGCCCCCAGGACGACATCACAGGCGAGCTCGGCGGCAAAGAACCCAACGCCCCCTTCACCTGGCGCTTCTCCATCGACGTCGCCACCAAATGGGAAGACACCTTCTTCGCCGCCAACACACCCAAAACCCGCAAGGTCGCCCTGCGCTCCGCAATGACCATGAGCCCAGACCCCGGCGGCGTCTTCAGCGTCCT
>JAPKYY010000219.1 GCA_026394095.1 Acidobacteriota bacterium
TAGCTGTACACCCGCGCAGCTCGTCCCGTCAGACTATTGGCGCTCGTCAAACTCGTCAATTCCGCCTGCTGCAACCGCGAAGACACCGGGCTGCGGGGAAACACATTCCCGCGCACCTGCCGGTTGGTGAGCTCAAAAGTCTCCACTGCTTGGCCGCTCGAAGCATCCACCAGCACCCGCCTCACCTGCCCCATATGCCGCTCGAGGATCACCCGCCAAACCCCGGCCAGCGTCCCATCCGCCCTCGGCTTCCACCAGCGGTCCGCATACGCCACGCGCGCCTCTGGCCAACCCAGTTCCGCTTTAGCAGTTGCCACTGCTTCAGCTTCGTTCACGCTCCCGAATCGCAACCCCTCCAGCTTCCAAGGAAACTTCGTCCGCGCCCGCGCTGTCTCGATTCGTTCCCCATCCGTACGAATCGCTTCCTCGCCCCACACTGGAATCCCCTGCACATGCAGTTGCTCCCGCGCATACTCAGCCCTACCCAGCTTCATCCGCGAAGTCTCCAGCCATGTTTGCCCGAACATGCTCGAAACAGCCAGCAGAAACACTAAGTACATGTGTTGGTTCATGCTCTAAATCATACAGAATCGAGTCTGCAACTGACCCCCCATGGTCAAATGACTGCGATTCGACCATTCCGCGCTCATCACGAAGTCAAAGAAACGCGTTCAAATCTCGTTAAAGCCTCTATTGGCCCTCCCCGTGCTACTCACATTGTGTTCAGCACACAGGTTTCGGGCTAAATCCGAAATCCAACTGAAAGACCGAATCAGTATACGGTCAAAGTCACAGAGGAGAACCAGATGTATCGAGTATTCGGCATTCTATCCATAGCGGTAGTTTCATTTCTTGGGGGCTGCACCACCGCCGGTCCCGCCGGCCAGCCAGGTCAGACCGGCCAAACCGGTCAACAAGGCCAGTCTGGTCAGGCTGGACAGGCTGGTCAAGCGGGACAAACCGGCACAACCGGCCAGACTGGCGATACGGGTAAAGCTGCCCCCTGCCCGGCCGGTCAGCATCGGTCTACCTCTGAGGCTGGTACGCCAATTTGCGTTGTCGACTAAACAAGTCATAAACAGCAACCCGCCAGCTTCACTTGCTCCTATCTGACGGCAATTGCCCTTCACCCCTCGACACGCTTGCCCACACTGCTCACGCGAGCTGCCAGCCCGCGCTACCAGCCCGTGCAGCCTGCCCGTGTGCTGCCTGCTCGCACTGCTTACCCGAGCTGCCTGCCCGCGCAGCCTCCCCCCTCGCCCAACCCCATGCGTAAGCGTGGGGATCCCAAAGGGCAAAGTCCAGCGACATGGGTGACAAAGAATTCCAGTCGAGCCGACGCCTTGCGCAACAGTTAAAGAGCAATGGCAACAAGGCCGTCACTGTCCGGGCCCACGTCTTCACCAATAACAACATCACGGCCTGGGCTGCTCTGAATCACGCGCCCTCTCCGCTCGCCCTCTCCGCTTGCCCACACTGCGTGTCCGTGCTGCCTGCCCGCTCCCGAGCCCCATGCGTAAGCTTGGGGATCCCAAAGGGCAAAGCCCGGCGACATGGGTGACAAAACAGCCCGGCGACATGGGTGACAAAGAATTCCAGTCGAGCCGGCGGGTTGCGCAACAGCTAAGGAGCAATGGCAACAAGGCCGTCACTGTCCGGGCTCACGTCTTCGCCAATAAAAACACAATGCCCTCAGCTACTCTAGATTGGCCGCTCCATCATTTCACTGTCCTAAACATCTGGGTGACAGCCACTGGCTCAAAGAAAAGCGCCCCGCCAAATCTACCGGAAACCAGCTCATCCCAACAGAATCATTACCAATTTACCCTTTGCACTTGCCCCTGGGGGGGGCAGTTTCGCGTGAGCGTTGCCAGCACCAAGGATTGCGCCCCGGCTTCAGCCATAATGGAGGCATGGAGAGTCTTCACGTGAGCGAAGCCGAAGTGGCTCGAGATCTTCATGCTGTGCTGGCCAAGGTCCAGCAGGGCATTGAGGTCGTCATTGAGCAGGATCATCGGCCAGTTGCGGTACTTCGGGCTCAGAGCCGGACTGGCCGTCCGATTACGGAAATCCTTCGCGAAGCCAAAGAACGCAACTCCACCGTGACGCTCGACGAAGAATTCACTAAGGATATGGAAGATGTCATTTCCAGCCATCAAAAGCCATGCAGTTTCTGGGTTTCTGGGGTTTCTGGTTTCTGGGACGTTTCTGGGACAGCCTGACCCCAACCTTGCAAAATGGACGTTTCTGGGACAGCCTGACCCCAACCTTGCAAAATACCCAATAAAATCAGGCCTCCGACGACATCCATACCAGCTCAAACCTAGGGATTCTTGCAAGCGCCAAATTGAAAGAAGAGCGCTATCTCCTTTCGAAACAGCAGCTTATGCGCCACCAGCCCAACCCCCCAAAATCCCCAAATTTCACCAATTTCGCGCTGGGACAGGTCGAGCGATTCGTACTTCAGAATCAGGTTACATGAGCGACATCAGGATCGTTGCGGCTCACCGATCCCGGCACCTTTGAAATTTCCTCGCGAAACCGCGATAATCAAGTCGAGGTCCGCCATGACGGTAGAACAGGCCATTCTCGACGCAGTCCGCGCGCTGCCCTTTGACAAGCAACAAGAGCTCTTGAGTCATGCCAATCGCCTGCGTGATGAAGCTAAGCCCCCAAAACCATTCCGTAGCATAAAGGGCCTACTCTCCGGCCGTGGAATCTCCATCTCGGCTGAGGACATCGATGAAGTCAGATCCACAATGTGGAAAAACTTCCCAAGCAAAGACATCTGATGGCCGCAGTCCTCGCAGATACTCACGCAATCCTCTGGTATCTAACCGCAGATCCACGAATTTCCCGCGAAGCAACCAATGCGCTGGATGCCGCAACGGCTTCAGGCAGCCCAATATTCATTTCCGCCATTACGATGGTGGAGATCCAATACTTGGTCGAAAAGGGACGATTGAGCCCCGATGACCAACGTGCCCTGATCGCGGCAGTCGATGATCTCCAAAATCCTGCGCGCCTTGTCCCGCTGGACCGGGCAATCGTGGATGCCCTTGCTCAGGTCAGTCGCGATGAGGTTCCTGACATGCCCGATCGCATTATCGCCGCCACAGCCGTTTCTCTTGGGGTGCCGCTCTTAAGCCGTGATCGTAAGATCCGCGCGTCTCAGGTCCAAACCATCTGGTAGTAACTTCCCGTCATCATCCACAAGCGGCATCGGCACGACTACACAGGCATCGAGCAAAGCAACCGGCCGGCGCTTCACCTCGGTCTACTCTTCGCCACCCTCAGGAATGCCCGCGCCTTTGTCATAAAGCCCGGCCTCATAAGCATCGCGCGCCATCTTGTCGAGTGCCGCTTTCCGCTCAGCCTTTCGCTTCGAGTAAGCAATTACATCGCTAAGCTGAATTCGCCGATGCTTGCCCACCAGGCTGTATGGCATCTCGCCAGCGTCCAGCAACCGGATCAGGAATGGCCGTGACACCCCCAATAACTCCCCAGCCTCTTGTGTAGTGAGCTGCTTCTCTTCCGGAATCAGTAAAAGAGATCGCCCCTGAGCCAGGTTGCGAACCGCGTCCTTGAGCAGCGAGTAAAGTGGCTCAGGAATGCTCACATTCTCGCCCTTGGGCCCCGACAATTTCGCCCGGCCTCGCCCCAACAACCGCCCCACACCCTGAAGCTTCGCAGCATCTTTCAAGCGAATCGAAACAGCCTTGTGCACCATACCTTCAGCGTACCACCCCCATTCGAATTATTCGCAACAAGCGCAATACTGTAACCTGCCAGCCAGCAGATGAAGTCTTGCCATTGCGTGACAACACCTGGCTCCTGCGCCTCAACCGGTTCCCAAACGATCCCCCGCAAGCGAGACTGAGGACATGCCGCCCTTGGAGCGCATTACCGTCGATCCCGAGATCCTGGCCGGAAAACCTGTCATCCGTGGAACTCGCCTGGCTGTCGAATTTCTTCTAGAGCAACTCGCCACCGGCCAGTCTGAGCAGGAACTCCTCGCGAGCTACCCCGGCCTCAGCCGGGAAGACATCCTCGCCTGTTTGTCCTACGCCAGCTAGTGGGAATGTCATCAGCCTGTGAATGTCATCAGCTTGGCATGTCCCAGCGTCAACCTCCGATTTTCAGCCAAAG